>DATKAS010000275.1:0-13899 GCA_035497855.1 Acidimicrobiales bacterium | reverse complement strand
ACCGCAGAAGGCGACGGCTAGCGTTCGCGCCGTGAGGCGAAAGGGCGTGCCGCGGCTTCGCGCACTCGTTCCCTTCGGCCTTGTCGCCCTGGTCCTGGCGGGCTGCGCGGACAAGGACACACCTCAGACCATCTTCCATCCGGAGGGCTCGCAGTCCGAGAAGATCAACAACCTCCAGGTGCCGGTCTTCATCATCGCCGGCGTCGTCGGTGTGATCGTCATGGTGGTCGTCGGCATCATCCTCTGGCAGTTCCGCGCGAAGAAGCATCCGGCTGACGAGGTGCCCACGCAGATCCACGGCAACTCGAAGCTCGAGATCGCGTGGACGATCCTTCCGGGCGTCATCCTCTTGCCGATCGCCGTCTTCACCGTGGCGACGGTGTTCGATCTCGCCCAGAAGCCGAGCGATGCGCTCGTCGTCGACGTGGTCGGCCAGCAGTGGTGGTGGGAGTTCGACTACCCCGACCAAGGCATCGTCACCGCGAACGAGATGGTGATCCCGGTGGGCCGCGATGTGCAGGTGCGCATCAGCTCCCGCGACGTCATCCATTCGTTCTGGATCCCCGCGCTCAACGGAAAGCGCGATGCCGTTCCCGGTCGGGTGTCGAGCATCACGTTCCAGGCCGAGAAGGCGGGCGAGTACTGGGGTCAGTGCACCGAGTTCTGCGGGTTGTCGCACGCCAACATGCGCATCAGAGCGATCGCGCTCGAACCGGACCAGTTCGACGCATGGGTGAAGAACCAACAGACGCCCGCGGTCGATCCGACCGACGCTGCCGCGAAGGCTGGGAAGGACACCTTCACGGGTCGAGGCTGCAGCTCGTGCCACGCCATCACCGGGGTCAGTGACCCCAAGGACGTGCCGCTCGTGGCGGGCGCGGCACCGAACCTCACGCACCTCATGAGCCGCACGACGTTCGCCGGCGCGACATACAACCTCATCACGTCCGACTGCTCCGTGCCCCCGCCCGGCCCGACCGGCACCCCCAAGGAGTGCCTCAACCGGGGTGATCTCGAGGCGTGGCTGCGTGACCCGAACGCGCTCGTGCCCATGGCCGCCGACCAGCAGCGAGGCATGCCGAACCTCCACCTCACCGAGGCGGAGATCGACAACCTCGTTGCCTACCTGTCCACCCTCTCGTAGCGGAGCGTCGCATGGCGATCATCGATGAACCCCGAATCGAGCTCGAGCGGGCCAAGGTCGTCACCCCTGTCGAGGCGCTCGGCGTCTTCAGCCGGCCCACCGCGAACACCGGTTGGAAGAGCTGGATCACGACGGTCGACCACAAGAAGATCGGCCTCTTGTACGGCGCCACGGCGCTGTTCTTCTTCGTCGTCGGTGGGTGCGAGGCGCTGCTGATCCGCCTGCAGCTCGCGCGACCGAACGGCACGATCCTGGGCGCGGAGACCTACAACGAGCTGTTCACGATGCACGGCACGACGATGGTCTTCCTGTTCGTCATGCCGATGGCAGCCGCGTTCGCGAACTACTTCATCCCCTTGCAGATCGGTGCGCGCGACGTCGCGTTCCCGAGGCTCAACGCGTTCAGCTACTGGTGCCTCCTCTTCGGCGGCATCTTCCTGAACCTGTCGTGGTTCCTCGGCGGCGCTCCGGACGGTGGGTGGTTCGCCTATGCGCCGAACACGACCGTCGTCTTCTCACCGTCGCACGGCATGGACTTCTGGGCGCTCGGCTTGCAGATCACCGGCATCGCGTCGCTCACCGGTGCGGTGAACCTCATCGTCACGTGCCTCAACATGCGCGCACCGGGCATGTCGTTGATGAGGATGCCGATCTTCACCTGGATGGCGCTCGTCGTGCAGTTCTTGTTGCTGTTCGCGATCCCCGTCATCACGGTCGCGCTGTTCCTCTTGCAGTTCGATCGACTGTTCGGAGCGAACTTCTTCGAGGTCAAAGCGGGCGCCGATCCGCTGCTCTGGCAGCACCTGTTCTGGATATTCGGGCACCCCGAGGTGTACATCCTCATCTTGCCCAGCTTCGGGATCGTCTCCGAAGTGCTGCCGGTGTTCTCGCGCAAGCCGCTGTTCGGCTACCCGTTCGTGGTGTTCTCCGGCGTCGCGATCGGCTTCATGGGATGGGGCGTGTGGGCACACCACATGTTCGCCTCGAGCCTCGGCCCTGTCTCGGTCGCGGCCTTCTCGCTGTCGACGATGTTCATCGCGGTTCCGACCGGCGTGAAGATCATCAACTGGCTCGCCACGATGTGGGGCGGCCGGCTTCGCCTCGACGTGCCGATGATGTTCGCGATCGGTCTCGTGGTGCTGTTCACGATCGGCGGCCTCTCGGGCGTCACGCACGCGGTCGCGCCGTCCGACACACAGCAGACCGACACCTACTACATCGTCGCCCACTTCCACTACGTGCTGTTCGGCGGCGCCGTGTTCGGGTTGTTCGCCGGCTTCTACTACTGGTGGCCGAAGGTCTTCGGTCGGAAGCTCAGCGAGCCGATCGGCAAGGTCAACTTCTGGCTGATGTTCGTCGGCATGAATCTCACGTTCGGCCCGATGCACATCATCGGCCTCGAGGGTCAGCCACGGCGCATGTACCGCTACGCGCCGGGCATGGGGTTCGATCTGTGGAACATGATCGAGACGATCGGCTCGTTCATCCTCGCACTCGGCATCCTCAGCTTCATCATCAACGTCATCAAGACGGCGCGTGGTCCGAAGTGCGAAGAAGATCCGTGGGACGCCCGCACCATCGAGTGGATGACGACCTCGCCGCCGAAGCCGCACAACTTCGACTCGACGCTGCAGATCACGCACCTCGACGAGTACTGGCACCGCAAGTACGAGGAGGTCGAGGAGGGCCACGGCCTGAAGCAGGTCGCCACGTACGCGGACGTGATGGCGGCCGAGGTGCCCGACGAGCACATCCACATGCCGTCGCCGTCGTACTGGCCGATCGTGATCGCGTTCGGCCTGCCCCTCATCGCGACGGGGCTGATCTTCAGCCGGTGGATCTCGGTGATCGGCGCGCTCATCGTCTTCGGTGGCCTGTACGCGCTCGCCCTCGAGCCGGCGACGGCGCCCGAGCCGCCGCACGAGGACGCGCATCACGAGGACGCGCCGCACGACGAGCCACCCGCCGAGGTCGTGGAGTCGACCGAGCCCGAGGCGGTGCCCGTTGACTGACATGACGGTGCACGCCGGCCACGCTCCCGACCATCCGCCCACCAACACAGGCGTCTCCAACGCGAAGCTCGGCATGTGGCTGTTCCTCGGGTCGGAGTGCCTCCTGTTCGGCGGGCTCATCTCGACCTACCTGCTCTACCGCGGGCGCGTCACCGGCGGGCCGGCACCGCGCCAGATCTTCGACATCCCGTTCACCTCGGTGAGCTCGTTCATCCTGCTGATGAGCTCGCTCACGATGGTGCTCGCGGTCTCGTCGATCACGCGGGGCGACATGCCGCGAGCACGCACGTGGCTCGTCACGACTGCGCTGCTCGGCGCATGCTTCGTCGGTGGCCAGGTCTACGAGTTCACGGTCTTCTACCGCGAGGGCTTGGGCTTCACGACCAACCTGTTCGGCTCGTCGTTCTACACACTCACCGGCTTCCACGGCGTGCACGTCACGATCGGCATCATCATGTTGCTGAGCCTGTACATGATGACGTTGCGGGGCACGATCCATCAGGGGAAGGCCGAGACCGTCGAGATCGTCGGGCTGTACTGGCACTTCGTCGACATCGTCTGGATCGTGATCTTCACGGTCGTCTACCTGATCCCGGCGTGAGGGGGCCGCGATGAGCACAGAGTCGCTCGAGCACGCCGAGACGTTCCCCGGCGAGGACGTGGCCCACGAGGCGCACCACCCCACCGACGTCACCTACGTCAAGGTCGCCGCGCTTCTGGCCGCGCTCACCGCCCTCGAGGTGTCGACCTACTTCCTCGACTTCGGCCCGCTGTTCCTCCCCGTGCTGCTGACGCTGATGACGATCAAGTTCCTCACGGTCGTGTCGTACTTCATGCACTTGAAGTTCGACGCGCCGATCCTGCGCAAGGCGTTCTACGCGGGACTCATCACCGCACTGTGTGTGTATCTCGTCGCGCTGAGCACCTTCCATTTCTGGGGGCGTCCCAGCTAGACCCCGGTACCGTCAGCGCCCATGATCGAGATCCGCAGGTTGCGTGCCGACCCCGAAGGAGTCAAAGCCGCGCTCGCGCGTCGAGGCGAAGACGTCGGTCCCATCGATCGAGCGATCGAGCTCGACCGGCGTGAGCGTGCCCTCGTGGCCGAGCGCGACGAGCTGCGCAATCGCGTGAAGACGCTCTCCAAAGAAGTCGGGGCGCTGCGCCAGGCGGGGGATGTCACGGGCGCGGAGCGGCGGCAGGCCGAGAGCCGGACGCTCGGCGAGCGCGAGCGGGTGATCGACGCCGAGGCCGACGTCGCCGCAGCCGAGCTCGCCGCGATCCTCCTCGCCACGCCGAACCTCCCGTCGGACGACGCTCCGGATGGCACGGGGCCCGAGGACAACCCGGTGCTCCGGGTCGTGGGCTACGACGAGTCGTCGTACGGCCCGCACCAGCGAGTGCCGCACTGGGACATCGGCACCGACCTCGGCATCCTCGATCTCGAGCGGGCGGCCAAGCTCTCGGGCTCGATGTTCACGATGCTGCGGGGTGCCGGCGCCACGTTGAGCCGCGCGCTGATCCAGTTCGCGTTGGACCTCAACAGCGACGCCTTCGAGGAGATCCGCCCGCCCACCCTCGTGCGCACCGACACGATGGTCAGCACGGGGCACCTCCCGAAGTTCGTGGACGAGGCGTACCACTTGGAGCGTGACGACCTGTGGGCGATCCCGACGGCCGAGGTGCCGCTCACGTCGCTCGCAAGGGACGAGGTGTTGGACGAGGCCGACCTGCCGATGCGGCTGATGGCCCACACGGCATGCTTCCGCAGAGAAGCCGGCTCCGCGGGCCGTGACACCCGCGGGCTGCTCCGGGTGCACGAGTTCGACAAGGTCGAGATCCTCGCGTACACCACTCCCGCGCAGGCGCAGGAGATGCACGCCGAGCTGCTCGCCCGAGCCGAGCTGTCGATCTCGTCGCTCGGCCTCGCCTATCGCGTCGTCGACCTCTGCACGGGCGATCTCGGCAACTCGTCCGCGCGGACCTTCGACATCGAGGTGTACGCACCCGGCTGCGACCAGTGGCTCGAGGTGTCGTCGGTGTCGTGGTTCAGCGACTACCAAGCGCGGCGGGCGAATGTGCGGTACCGACCGAGTGGTGGGGGTGGCACCCAGGTCGTGCACACGCTCAATGGCTCGGCGCTCGCGGTGCCCCGCGTGTGGGCCGCCGTCGTCGAGACCCACCGGCAGCCCGACGGCTCCGTCGCCATCCCCGAAGTGCTGTGGCCCTACACGCGGGGTGCCACCCAGATCTCCCGCTAGGGTGCCGCCCGTGACCACCGCGCAGTGGATCTTCGCCGTCGCCCTTGCGCTGGTCGCAGCCTTGATCACCTGGCTCGCGGTGTACATCGCGTGGACGACCGTCTGGGCAAACCGCTGGTACCGGAGGCGTGGGTGAGCCCCCTGAAGGTCGGCGACACCACGGTCTACAAGGGCAAGAGCGGCCAATGGTCGTTCGTCGCTCACCGCGTGAGCGGCATCCTCGTGTTCTTCTTCCTGTTGCTCCACATCGTCGACGTGTCGCTGATCAACTTCCGCGGCGGCGACCTGTACAACGAGGTGCACGAGCTCTACGGCAACATCGTGTTGCGCCTGTTCGAGTGTGGCTTGCTGTTCGCGCTGCTGTACCACTCGTTGAACGGGCTGCGCATCGTGATGGTCGACTTCTTTCCCGGTGCCGTGCGCCGCGAGCGCGTGCTCACCACGTGGGTCGTCGTCCTCACGTTGGCCGCTGGCGTCCCCGGATCCCTCGTGATCCTGTGGCCCTGGATCAGCGGGCGATAGCGATGGCGACCGTCGTCGATCGCCCGCAAGGCGGCTCACGTCCCCGCCGTTCCCGTCAGAGCTTCGAGACGTGGCAGTGGTTCTTCATGCGGATCTCGGGCCTCGTGCTCGTGGTGCTGGCGCTCGGCCACTTCACCCTCACGCACATCATCAACGACGTCACCGACACGAACGCGAACTTCGTCGCCGACCGCTGGTCGAACCCGTTGTGGCGCACCTACGACTGGGCGCTGCTCACCCTCGCGCTCTTCCACGGTCTCAACGGTCTCCGCGTCATCACCGACGACTACGTCCGGTCGCCAGGCAAGCGCGCCGCGGTGAAGTCCGTGCTGTACATCGTCGCCGGCACGCTCTTCGTCTACGGCACGATCACCATCGTCACGTTCTGAGCCCGGAGATTGATGATTCGAGGCTCGTATGTGCCCCCCGAACCATCAATCTCTGGGGCGGCCCTCCTCGTCGGGGCGGGCGGCGTCGAGGAGGCCGACCGGTGTGAGCACGCCGAGGAAGCGGTCGTCGTGGTCGAGCACCGCCACCCACCCCGCGTCGTGCAGCAGCATCTCGCTGAAGGCGTCCTTCAACGTCGCGTCTGACCTCACCCACGCATCGAGCCGGCGCACGCGGTCCGCGACCGTGCCCTCGCCGAACGCCCGGGATCGCGTGAGGTAGCCGCGCAGGTGGCCCACGTCGTCGACGACGACAGCATGGTCCTGACACGCGGTGTCGAGCCGGGCCCGCGCGTCGGCGAGGCTCGTCCGTAGATGCACGACCGTCGGCTGCTCGAGCTGCGCGAGGTCGATGCACGTGACCTTCAGGCGCTTGAGCCCGCGGTCGGCACCGACGAAGTCAGCGACGAAGTCGGTGGCCGGTGTGCCGAGCACCACCGAGGGCGTGTCGTACTGAGCGAGAAGGCCACCCTCCGCCATGATCGCGATGCGGTCACCGATCTTCACTGCTTCTTCGATGTCGTGCGTGACGAACACGACCGTCTTCTTCACTTCGATCTGCAGGCGCAGGAACTCGTTCTGGAGGCGGTCGCGCGTGATGGGGTCGATCGCCCCGAACGGCTCGTCCATCAGCAGCACCGGCGGATCGGCGCCCAGCGCGCGGGCCACGCCCACGCGCTGCTGCTGCCCGCCTGAGAGCTGGCTCGGATAGCGGTCGCGGTACACCGAGGGATCGAGGCCGACGAGATCGAGCAGCTCGTCGACTCGCTCCTTGACCTTGGCCTTCTTCCAACCGAGCAGCCGCGGCACGGTCGCGATGTTCGTGCCGATCGTCTGATGAGGGAACAAGCCCACGCTCTGGATGACGTAACCAATTCGTCGGCGAAGCTCAACGGGATCGACATTGGTGACGTCGTCGTCACCGAGGAAGATGCGTCCTGACGTCGGCTCGATGAGCCGGTTGATCATGCGCATCGTCGTCGTCTTGCCACAGCCGGAAGGACCCACCAGCACACAGATCTCGCCGCTCTGCACCTCGAGGCTCAGATCCTGCACGGCGATGTGACCGTTGGCATAGCGCTTCGAGACGTGCTCGAGCCGTATCACCAGATCCGAGGGTAGCGTCACCGAATCGGATCGCCGAGGGGGCGCCAGTGAAGACGAACAGTCGTCATTCGATCCGGCATGTCACACGCGCTCGCAGGCTCGGCCCGTGAGCCATCTCGCGACTGTGCTCGCAGACGGCGACCCTTGGGTGCGCTGGTCGTGGGTGGCCGATCACGGCGACGTGATCATGGGCGCGCTCCGCGAGCACATCGTGCTGACCGTGCAGGCCGTGCTCCTCGGGCTCGTCGTCGCGGTCCCGGTCTCCCTCGCCGCCGTGCGCTGGCGATGGTTGCAGGCCCCCGCGTTCTCGCTCGCCGGGATCCTCTACACGATCCCCTCGCTCGCCCTCTTCGCGATCTTGGTGCCGTGGACCGGTTTGAGCCACACCACCGCACTCATCCCTCTCGCGTCCTACACGCTGTTCATCCTCACCAGGAACATCGTCACCGGCCTCGAAGGCGTCCCGCCCGCGGTCAAAGACGCTGCCGACGGCATGGGATACGGACCCACCGCTCGCCTCGTGAAGGTCGAGCTGCCGCTCGCGCTCCCTTCGATCATGGCGGGCATCCGCCTCGCCACGATCAGCACGATCGGCCTCGTCACCGTCACCGCGCTGATCGGGCTGGGTGGGCTCGGCCAGCTGATCAACGACGGGCTCACACGCGACTTCCGCACGCCGCTCGTCATCGGCTCGGTGCTGTCGGTGCTGCTGGCGATCGTCGCCGACGTGCTGCTGCTCGGCGTGCAGCGAGTCGCGACCCCGTGGACGAGGGCAGGTCGCTGAGATGGACTTTCTCGGCCGCGTGTACGACTGGTTCGCCGACGGGCAGAACTGGTCGGGCAACTCGGGCATCCCGAACCGGTTGATCGAGCACCTCCAGCTGACCCTGGTCGCCATGCTCATCGCGCTCGTCATCGCGTTCCCGATCGGGCTCGTCCTCGGGCACACGCGGCGTGGTGGCAACGTCGCGGTCAACGTCTCGAACATCGGGCGCGCGATCCCGTCGTTCGCGCTCCTCGTGCTCGGCGCGCAGCTGTGGGGGATCGGCGAGATCGAGGGGATGTCGAAGGCGGCGCTCCTCGCCCTGATCGCGCTCGCGATCCCTCCGATCATCACGAACACATACGTGGGCATGAGCCAAGTCGATGAGAGCATCCGCGACTCCGCGAAGGGCGTCGGCATGCGTTCGACACAGCGCATGCTGCGCGTCGAGCTGCCGATCGCGCTCCCGCTCGTGTTCGCCGGCATCCGCATCTCCGCGCTACAGGTCGTCGCCACCGCGACGCTCGCGGCGGTCGTCGCCTCAGGCGGTCTCGGCCGCTTCATCGTCGACGGCATCGCGGTGCGTGACTTCCCCAAGGTGTTCGCGGGCGCGCTGCTCGTCGCCGCGCTCGCACTCACGATCGAAGGCGTGCTCGCTCTCGGGCAGCGCGTCATGGTGTCCGACGGTCTGCGGGCGGAGGGCCCGCGCGCTGTCCGGCAACCCGGGCTCGAAGCGCAGGGGTCGATGCTCCTCGTCGAGGCCGGTTCCATCCCCAACAGAGAGGAAGCTCCGTGACCAAGTCAGCGAGGTGGCTGCTCGCCGCCGTGACCCTGACCTTCTGCCTCGTCGCCGCGGCATGCGGTGACGACAGCGGCTCGAGCACCGCGACAACCGGCGCAGCGGCGACAACTGGTGTTGCAGCCGCCACCACCGCCGCGGGCGGCGCCGCGACCACCGGCGCAGCGGGGAGCGCGGCTCCGGCGATCGTCTTCAAGGCGCTCGACGCGGGCGGACCGCTCACGACCGGCGCACTCGACAACGGTGACATCGACATCGCGCTGCTCTTCTCGAGCCAGGGGATCATCACCCAGAAGGGGTGGGTCATCCTCGTCGACGACAAGAAGCTGCAGCCGGTCGACAACCTCGTCCCTGTCATCCGCACCGACATCGCGAAGACGCCGGGTGTGTCCGAGGCATTGAACAAGGTCTCCGCCGCGCTCACGACCGACGAGCTCTCGAAGCTGAACCTCGAGGTCGACGCGGACAAGCGCGATCCAGCGGACGTCGCCAAGGAGTTCCTCACCGAGAAGAACATCATCGGCGAGGCGAACGGCAGCGATGGATTGCAGGGCGTGTCGATCACCGTCGGCTCTGCGAACTTCAGCGAGCAGGAGATCGTGGCCAACATGTACGCGCTGATCCTGCAGAACAACAGCGCCAAGGTGACGACGAAGTTCAAGCTCGGCAGCCGTGAAGTCGTGGCTCCCGCGCTCGAAAACGGCGACATCGACGTCTATCCCGAGTACGTCGGCTCCTACCTCACGTTCCTCGGTGGCACGCCGAGCAGCGACCTCGACAAGACGGTCGCGGACCTGCGTGCAGCCGCCGAGCCCAAGGGCATCACGGTGCTCGACCCGTCGCCCGCCGAGGACATCAACGCGCTCGTCGTCACCAAGGCGACGGCGGACAAGTACCACCTCGTGAACATTTCCGACTTGGCCTCCGTCCCCGACCAGCTGACGATGGGCGGGCCGCCGGAGTGCCCGCAGCGTCCGTACTGCATCCTCGGCTTCGAGCAGACGTACGGTCTCAAGTTCCAGACCTGAGCCGGCCGGGCCCGGTGTGGGCACGTGGACCGTTGGCGCCTTTCGGGGCGCCAGCGGTCACGCCGGCAAGAGCAGCATCAGCAAGGTCGCCGCGATCGCGGTGACGCAGATGAGGTGATCACGGAGGATGCCCCGGGCCAGCTCGGACTGGAAGGCCGGGGCATCGTCTCGTCGGCCGAGGCGCACCGCGGCAGGCACGGTGTGCGCGCCAGCGAGGCCGACACCGATCGCAGTGAGCACGAGCGCGGCCGTGGCCCGCCACGCCGGCAGCTCGTCGCCGAACAGCGTCGCGATCTCGGCGCCGAGCGTCACGAGCATCGTGAGCGCGATCAACCGGTTCATCGGGCGGGCGGCCGTCGTGACGCGCGCGTAGTACCCCGCAATGGAGGACCGGACGTCCTCGGGAAGCTCGGCTCCCGCGTGTCCGCGCACCTGCACGTCGAACATGAGGTCGAACCACAGCACCGCGAGGAGGAAGCCGGCACCTGCGCTCGCCAAAGCCCTCACGGTGCCCAAGTCTGGCGCGGCATGCTGTGGCGGTGTTCCAGCGCTTCACCGACCGAGCCCGCAGGGTCGTCGTGCTCGCACAAGAGGAGGCGCGTCTCCTGCACCACGACTGGATCGGCACCGAGCACCTCTTGCTGGGTCTCATTCACGAGGGCGAGGGAGTCGCCGCTCGGGCGTTGACGACGCTCGGGGTCAGCTACGACGCGGCTCGAACGCAGGTCCTGGCGATCATCGCGCCGGGGGACATCGTCGAACCTTCGGGCCACATCCCCTTCACGCCGAGGTCGAAGAAGGTCCTGGAGCTCTCATTGCGCGAGTCGCTCGACCTCGGTCACGATTACATCGGCACCGAGCACATCCTCTTGGGCTTGGTGCGGGAAGGCGACGGAGTCGGGGCGCAGGTGCTCGCTCGGATGGGCGCGGACCCATCCCTTGTCCGTCAGCGAGTGCTCGAACTGATCGCAGAGCACGAGAGCACGAGCATCGCAACGCTTCGTCGTGACTACGACACTGCAGCCCTCGAACGCGCGGACCTCAGTGACGATCCGATCGAGCAATTCGAGCGCTGGTACGACGATGCGTCGACGGCCGGGCTCGAAGAGCCCAACGCGATGACGCTGTCGACTGTGGACGAGCACGGCCAGCCCGACGCCCGGGTCGTGCTGCTGCGCGGCGTCGACGAACGAGGCTTCACGTGGTTCACGAACCGCAACAGCCGCAAGGGTCGCGAGCTCGCCGCCAACCCGAACGCGGCGCTCGTGTTCGTGTGGCTCCCGCTGCACCGACAGGTGCGCGTCACCGGCACCGTGAGCACCATCGACGACGCGGAGTCGGACGAGTACTTCGCGACGAGGCCGCGCGACAGCCAGATCGGTGCGTGGGCCTCGGCACAGAGCGAGGTGATCGCCGATCGCTCTGTGCTCGACGAGGCTGTCTCCGCGCTCAACCGCCGGTACGAGGGCGTCGAGGTGCCACGTCCCCCGCATTGGGGCGGGTACCGCCTCGCCCACGACTCCCTCGAGCTCTGGCAAGGTCGGGCCAACCGCCTTCACGACCGCTTCCGCTACACCCGCGACGCCAACGGGTGGCGCATCGACCGCCTCTCGCCCTGACCGACGTGCTGCGCGCCGATCACCCGCGGGACGTCGACTGCGACCAGCTGCTCGCGGCTGACGCCAGGCCGTCGATCAGCCCCACGGTGTGCGGCACGAGACCCGGACCCACCCAGTCCTTCCAGACCGGGCTCCGGCCGCGCACGCGCGGCGGCAGCTCCAGCTGCACGCCGCCACCTCGGGGGAGGTTCGCCGGGTTCTCCGGATGCAGGCCGCGCAACGCAGCCGGGATCTCGTCGAGGTCGGTGGCGATCGTGTAGTCGGGGAGGCCCGGACGCAGGTGCGTGGCGACATGGTCGGCGAGGACTCGGTTCTGCCCGCCCACGAGCAGCGTCGTCCAGAAGCCCTCACGGCCGTACCCGTGGATCGTGACCACGACGTCGACGTGATCGAGGAACTCCCGGAGCGCCGGTGAGTGCTCGGGACGCACCTCCGTCGACGGGATGTGCCAGCGGAAGCCGGGCGGCTGCAGCACCGCGTAGAGCGACGCTCCGGCTTGCTCCGCCGCCGCGGTCGCGATGACGTCGGTGACCTCTTCGAGCGAACCGCCGTGATACGCCATGAAGCCGAAGGTCGATCGCAGCGCCACGATCTCTTCGACGCCCGGATGGGCGAGCAGCTCGTCGAACACTCGCTACCGGCGAGCCGAGTCTCGGCGTCGGGCGAACGCGTACCACGCCGACGCCGCGATGACCACGGCGAGGACGAGTGCGACTCGGCCTGCTCCCCATCCTTGGATGTTGGAGGCGATGCGAGCCGACAGATCCTCGACGAAGGTGATCGGCCCCGAGCCGGTGGAGCTCGAGTAGTCGGTCGCGATGTTGAAGATCCAGTAGTAGACGAGGTACGCGCCCGCCACGATGAGCAGTCCGCCGGCAACCTTGTCGACGTAGCGCATCGCGTGCTTCAAGGAGTGCACGAACGACTGCTTCGCGAGGGCCAGTGCCACCGTGAGCGTCACGAGCACCATCGCCATGCCGAGGCCATACGCGAGGAAGGTCGCGACTCCCGAAGCGAAGTTCGTGCGCGACAGCGTGCCGAAAACGACGACGAGGAAGATCGGCAGCGTGCAGGAGATCGACGCGATCGCGTAGGACACGCCGAACAGGAAGATCGAGCCGAGCGTGCGGTTTCGTCCGCCTTTGTCGAGCCTCGGTGTCGAGAACGGGAGGTGGTACCCGCGGAGCATCGCGATCCCGAGCACGACGAGACCGATGCCGATCGCGATCGTCGCCCACTTGACGTAGTCGATGAACGACGAGACACCGGCGTTGACCAACGTGCCGACGATGCCGAAGACCACGAGGAAGCCGAGCGACACCGCAGCGCCGACGAGGAGCGCGGTGCCGACGCTGGCCCGGCGGTCGTCCTCAGTGCCCTTTGGCACCTCGATGCCGAGGAAGTACGACAGGTAGGCGGGGAGCATCGCGAACCCGCACGGGTTCACCGTTGCGACCGCTCCGGCGGTGAAGGCGTAGGCGAGGGGAGCGTCGATCATGTGCCGAACAGCTTGTGGAGCTCCACCTTCAGGTCGTCGGCCGAGAGGGCACCGTTGTGCACCTCGACGACCTTGCCGTCCGGGGCGATGAACACGGTGGTCGGCATCACGATGCCCCCGAACGCGGAGAGGAAGTCACCCTTCGGGTCGCGGGCCAGGTCGTAGGTCACTCCGGCCTTCTTCGCGATCGCTTCGCCGTCCGCGGCGCGGTCCTGGTTGTTCATTCCGAGGAAGGCGACCTTTGTGCCGAGCTCTCGGTGCACGGACTCGAGGTCGGGCATCTCACGCACGCAGGGCGCGCACCAGGAGGCGAAGAAGTTCACGACGAGGGGTGTGCCCTTGTAGTCGGCGAACGTCGCCGTGGTGCCGTCGAACCGCTCGAACTCCCTGCTCGGGGCGGCTTCGCCGTGCTCGCTCGTCGCCGTCGGGATCGCGCCGAGCGTCGTTGTCTTGTCGCCCTTGTCGTTGCCCCTGCCGAACAGAACCAACGCGACGATCACGAGTGCTGTGACCACGATTCCGATCAGGACGCCGCGGCCGATCGCTTTGCGGCGCACGACGGTGTCCATCGCAAAGAGGCTACGGGTCGAACCCGTGCCAGACGATTCGACCGCCGGGCGGGCGGGGCTCGCGACATCGCGTCACCCCGGCCCGCCCGCTGCGGTGATCAGGCCGTCCGGATGACCGGCGGCAGCGGCCCCTC
>DATKAS010000274.1:0-5220 GCA_035497855.1 Acidimicrobiales bacterium | reverse complement strand
CGTGTGGGCGGTGATCGCGTCCTCGTAGACGCCCAGGTAGGCCTCGGCGAGGGAGTCCATCGAGAACCCGCTGGCCCGGGCCTCGCCGGCCTCCGCGAGCCGCGCCGCGAGCGACGGATCTTCGAGGACGCGCTGCAGGGCGAAGGCCAGCTTGGCCGGGTCGCCTGCCGGCACGAGCAGCGCGTCGCGGTCGGCGATCGCGACGTTGCGATAGCCGGGCAGGTCGCTCGCGACGACGGGGGTGCCCGCGGCCATCGCCTCGAGCAGGACCACACCGAACGACTCGCCGCGGAGCGATGGCGCGCAGAACACGTCGGCACCGCGCATGCGCGCTGCCTTCTCGGTATCGGTCAAGCGACCGAGCCACTCGATCCGCGCGTCTCCCGCGAAGCGAGCCTTCAGCGCGGCGGTGTCGGAGCCGTCGCTGCCGACCCACAGCCGTACATCGATCGGGAGCGAAGCCATCGCCTCGAGCAGGACGTCGAGCCCCTTCCGCGGCTCGTGGCGCCCGATGAAGAAGATCGTGGGCCGATCGGTCGGCGTGGGCACCGCCTTCGAGAAGAGCTCGGTCTCGATCCCGTTGTAGAGGAGGCGGTACTCGCCGCCGAGCGCCTCGTGCGCGAGCTTCCGTGCGTCCTCCGACACCGCGCACCGCTCGGTGAGCCGCTTCGCGACCCAGCGGGTGAGCGGCGTGAGCCAGCGGTATGCCGCGCTGTCCCCCGCGGCGTGGAACGTGCCCACCATCGGCGCGTTCGAGAACAGCGCCGCCGTGACCGTCGGGCCCGGGGCGAGCGGCTCGTGCAGGTGCAGGACGTCGAAGTCCTCGTCGCGAAGCGCTCTGATCGTTCGGAGCGCGGCGGACGGGTCTGGCGCGAGCGGAGCGATCGACCCGTTCGCCGATGTCGCGATGCTGTTGCCGAGCGGTGTCACGCCCGCGTCGGGCGGCGGACCGTCGCACGGCGCGAGCAAGCGCGCCTCGTGGCCGAGCGCCCGCAGCGACCTGAGCAGACCCAGCCCCTGGGTCTGCACCCCACCGGGCACGGTCAGGCTGTACGGGCAGACGAGACCGATGCGCACCCGCCAACGCTAGTGCCGACCCAACGGGCAGAGTCGCGACCTACTGGCCGAGGCGTGAGTGGTGCGCGCCGACGAGGAACACCGCGAGGCGCGCGGGCACCGAGCCGTGGTTCCGCCACGCGTGACGCGTGCCGTTCTGCACGACGCAATCGCCGGGACGCAGGTGGACCTCCTTGCCGTCGTCGAGCTCGAGCCAGACCTCCCCGTCGAGGACGACCTCGAAGTCGATCGTCGACGTGGTGTGCATGCCCGGCGCGTCGGGCTCCATGTGCGCGCTGAGCCCGGGGAGCTTGGCCTCGATCTCCGCGAGGCCGGCGGCGACGTCGACGCCCGCGGGGAGCCCTTGTCGGGATTCGGGCGTCACCGTGAACATGCCGAACCGGAAGCCCCCGACGGAAGGGAAGTACGGATCGGCGTCGGGCTGCACCCCCGAGTCAGGGAACGAGGGCGCCTCGTTCCCTCCCCAGAGGCGGTGGAACTCGGCCCCTGGGATCAGCGCCAGCGTGATCGGGTCGACCTGCTCGTCGCTCGCGAACACGGCCTTGCCGCTCGCATCGTGACCGGTGACAACGAGCCGTACCTGCATCACCCCACCCTAGAGATCGTTTGCGCCCCGTACCCGCTGGGTAGGGTCCGCGCGAGACCGTCGCTCGGAGGCGCCCCGTGCACACCGATGAACCTCGTGAGACCCAGCAGACACGTGCCGTGCTCGGCCCGGTCACCCTCACGTTCCCTGCCGACAGCCGGATGGCGCGTGTGGCACGGCTCGCGGCGACCGCGCTCGGAAGCGTCGCCGGGTTCACGGTCGACGACAACGACGACCTCCGCATCGCCGTCGACGAGCTGATCGTGATGTGCATCGAGGGCGGCGACGGAGCCGAGGTCACGATGCGGTTCTCGATCGCGGATCGTGCAGTCACGGTCGAGGCCGAGACGGCAGCCGCGCGCGCGTCGTCGGATCCCGAGCAGTTCATGATGTCCGAGCAGATCCTCGGCGTGGTCACCGACTCGTACCGCGTCGCGACGGAAGGCCAACGCCTGACCGCGGGCTTCACGAAGACAGCGAGCTGAAGCGCGTGACCGATCAGCACCCGCCGGACGAGCGGTTCGCGCGCTATCGCGCTACCGGTGACGTCACCCTCCGAGACGAGCTCATCGAGGACCACCTGTGGATCGCGAACCACGTGGCCAGGAGGTTCATGGATCGCGGCGAGCCACTCGACGACCTGGTCCAGGTCGCGCGCCTCGGCCTGGTGAAGTCGCTCGAGCGCTTCGATCCCGAGCACGGATCGAGCTTCCCGGCATACGCGATGCCGAGCGTCCTCGGAGAGGTGCGACGCCACTTCCGAGATGCGACCTGGTCGCTGAAGGTGACTCGACGAGCGAAGGAGCTCAGCCTCGAGGTGACCAAGGCGACGAACGAGCTCAGCCACGAGCTCGGGCGCTCGCCCCGGATCGACGAGATCGCGAGTCGCCTCGAGGTCTCCGAGGAGCTCGTGCTCGACGCACTCGACGCGTCCGCCGCGTACCGCGCTTTGCCGCTCACGGGACCGGGGGGAGGCGGCGACGGAGAAGACGAGCCGGCATCACCGGACAACGGCGCGCTGCTCGGCTACGAGGACGAGCGGCTCGCGTCGACCCCGGATCGCATCGCGCTGCGCGACGCGCTCGCGGAGCTCCCTGAGCGAGAACGTCGCATCGTCGAGCTCCGCTTCTACGAGGGTCTCACGCAAAGCGAGATCGCGGTGAAGGTAGGCACGAGTCAAGTGCACGTCTCGCGTCTGCTTCGTTCGAGCTTGGCGAAGCTCCAGGAGTCGCTCAGCGCATAGTGCGCGCGCGTCGCGGGTATGGCTTCGGCATCCCCACAAGGAGGACCGACCATGAACGCACGACCTGTTGTGAGTGACGACCCGGTGGTCGTCAGAGAGGAGCTACCCCCGCCGGTCGCCGACGACCGGATGCGCCCGCCGAGGGCGACCGCCTATGACCCCACACTCCCCTACGAGCGAGTGGATCACACGACGCGGACGCGCGCAGCGTTCTCGTTCGCGCAGGTGGTGCACGCAGCATGCGGCATCGCGCTCGCGGCGTTCGGAGCGGTCACCATGGCGAAGGCCGGGTTCGACCGTCCCATCGGAGAGCAGACTGCTGAGGTCTTGCGGATCACGCAGTCGACTGCGATCGGCATCGCCGAGACCGCAGCGGGCGTGCTGCTGATCCTCGCCGCGCTCTCACCGCGCGGCCGCATCTTCGGCGGGTTCGTCGGGACGCTCGTCGGCATCGCCGGCATCGTCGTGCTCGCAGCCTCCAACTCCTTGCTCTCCGACCTCCACACCGAACGGGCACTCGGCTGGGTGCTCCTCGTGATCGGCGGCATCGCACTGCTCGCCGCCTTCCTGCCCACCCACGTCGTCGACTCGACGCACCACTCCGAGGTCCGAGACGTCAGGTGAACAAGACCCCACGTGCCCGGTGAACCCCTCGCCCTCCTATGGGGTTCCCGGGCGCGTGGACGGGTCCGAGTTCAACAGCAGGTCGAGCAGATCCGACACCCTCGCCGTCGCCAAGCCGATGCAGGTGTCCGCAGCTCCGTAGTAGAGCCGCAACACTCCGTCGACCACCACTCCGCCGCACGGGAACACCACGTTGGGCACATCGCCCGAGCGCTCGTACGGAGCGGTCGGGCTCAGCAGCCAGGAGTCGGCGCGGGCGCGCAGGTGCAAGGGATCGTCGAGGTCGAGCAGCGCCGCGCCGACGCGGTACAGCGCACCGCTCATCGTCTGGCGCACACCGTGGTAGATGAGCAGCCAGCCCTCGGGGGTCTCGATCGGCGGCGGACCGATGCCGATGCGAGCGTGATCCCACCATCCGCCCGGACGGCAGGTCATCACGCGCTCGGGCGAACGCCACGACTCGAGGTCGGGCGATCGCGACAACCAGATCTCGGCCGATCCGCTCGCCATGACGACAGGCCGGTGCAGCAGGCACCAGTAGCCGTCGATGCGGTGCGGGAACACAGCGGCGTTCTTGTCCTCCGGCGGCATCACGACGCCGTGCCGGTCGAGCGTGACGAAGTCACTCGTCGACGCGAGGTACACGCACGGGCCGCCCGGGCCGTACGCGGTGCACGTGATGACCCACCCGCCGAGCTCAGGGCAGTGGACCAACCTCGCGTCCTCGTATCCCCACGCACTCGCGACGCTGCCCGGCTCGGGCGACAGGAGCGGCTTCTCCTCGACACGCCAGTCGGTGATGCCGTCGAGCGAGCGCGCGACATGGAGGTGTGAGAGCCCGCGTCGATCCTCGACTCGCACGAGCAGCAGGGTCTCGCCACCGTCGACGATCGTCGCTCCCGGGTTGAAGACGACGTTCGCCTCGAACGGCAAGTCGTCCACGGTGAGGATCGGGTTGCCGGCGTGCCGAGCGAAGAGGTCCGCGCCATGGGCACTCGCCGCCGGTCGTCGCCCGTCGCCCTCGATCGGACGCGGACGAGCAGGAGGCGGTTCGCTCCGCTCACGCGTGCGGAGCGCCGACCAGGTCGCCCGTGGGCTCTTCATGCGGTGACGGATGTCAGCGCGCGCACTGGCCGTGCCATCAGCTTGCGCTGCACGATCACAGCCCGGTGGAACGCGAGCGTCGACTCGGCACCACAGTTGAAGTTCGGCTCGGGGCCGAGCCCGTCACGGCAGGCGCCTGTCATCGGATCTGCGAGCGCGACGTCGAGGACGTTCGCACCGAGGAACCACGCGAGGCAACGGCCGGCGGCGTCCCCGTGGCGCCCATCGCCCGTCACGTCGAGCGCGGCGACATGCGCCTCCTGCAGCGCGACCGCCTCGAGCGGCTGCTCGTCACCCGAGCCGGCGATGCGGTCACCTGCGCCCACGCCGAGGTTGCCCGGGAATCGATACACGCCAGCACGAGTGAGCGAGATCCCGTCGAGCCACTCGAGTGACGCGAGCCCCGTCAGCACGAGAGCATCGTCGGCGAGCTGCGCACCGCCGCGGATCAGCGCCTCGCACACGCGGGCGTTGTCGTACGTGAGGCGATCCTCGAACCACGGCCAGCGGTTGTCGCCACCCCACGCGTCTGCGATCGGCTGGAGCAACCGCTGCAGCGTCGCCGTGGCAGACGCAGGACGCGCCG
>DATKAS010000273.1:0-2319 GCA_035497855.1 Acidimicrobiales bacterium | reverse complement strand
GGTCAACCCGCCGGACGAATCGGTGAACGACTCCGCGACGTCGCTCGCCGCGCTCGCTCTCCCCGCCGGGGCGGGACGCGAGAAGGCACTCGACCACGTCGTCGCGCACCAAGCGATCAAGCTCACGTCCTCGAGCGACGTCGTGCCTCTCGATCCCGCGTACCGGGGTTGGAGCTGGACACCGTTCACGTTCGGCTGGATCGAGCCGACCTCGCGCAATCTCCTGGCGCTGCAGATCCTGCGACCGACCGCGACAGCGGAGATCACCGACGCGGTCAACCTGCTCGCCGACCGCTCGTGCGTCGGCGGCGGCTGGAACTACGGCAATCGGGAGGTGTGGGACAAGGAGCTCGAGCCCTACGCGCAGACCACCGCAATCGCGCTCATCGGTCTCCAGGGTGCGGGTGACCCGAAGGTCGTGCAGGACGGCTACGCCGTGTTGCGCCGATTGTGGCCCGTCGAGGACGGCGGGCTCTCGCTCGGGCTGTCGCTCCTCGCGCTGCGGCTGGAGCCGGAGCCCCCCGATCGCAGCGACGTCGAGCTCGCGAACCTCGAAGCCGCGCTCGGCATCTCGTTCGACACGACGGGCTTCCTCGACGACACGGTTGCCCTCGCGTGGGCGACGCTCGCGACTGGCGATGACATCGATGTGATCAAGGTTCCCCGCTGATGGCGATCAGCAGACGCACGTTCCTCGTGCGCGGCGCGGAGATCGGTCTCGGCGTGGCCGCCGTCGGCGTCGTCGGCGCCCGCGTGATCCAGAAGAACGAGCAGAACAAGCCGCTCTACCGCAAGGGAGCGTTCCCCGAGCCGGGCAACCCGAAGGTCGCGGTCGTCAAGGCCTCGAGCTACGACACCGACCTGCAGTCGACCGTGAAGGACGGTCTCGTCGCGATCGGCGCGAACGTGACCGGCAAGACCGTGCTCTTGAAGCCGAACCTCGTCGAGTACGACGCGGGCACGGTGATCAACACCGATCCTCGGCTCGTGCACGCGACCACCCTTGCCCTCCGCGACATGGGCGCGACGTCGGTGACCGTGGGCGAGGGTCCCGGCCACCGGCGCGACACCGAGTACGTCGTGCGCACGTCCGGATTGCTCGACGTGGTGCGAGACGCGAACGCGACGTTCACCGATCTGAACACCGCCGGCGTGGTGCGGCAGACCCTCGACTCGTTCTACACGCCCCTCGGCGAGGTCTGGATGCCGCAGCCCATCGTCCAGGCCGACGTCGTGATCTCGATGCCGAAGATGAAGACCCACCACTGGGCAGGCGCCACCCTCTCGATGAAGAACTGCTTCGGGTGCATGCCCGGACGCGTCTACGGATGGCCGAAGAACGTCCTGCACTGGGCGGGGATCGAGCCGTCGATCATCGACGTGTCGTCCGCGGTGATGCCCGAGTATCAGATCGTCGACGGCATCGTCGCGATGGAGGGCGATGGCCCGATCAAGGGCACGCCGAAGGACATGGGCGTGCTCGTGTTCGGCACCGACATGGTCGCGACCGATGCGACGTCGGCGCGGATGATGGGGTTCGACCCCGAGCGGCTCGGCTACCTGCGCGAGGCGGGCACGTTCCTCGGCCAGGTGCACCTCGAGGAGATCCAGCAGGTCGGCGAGGATCCAGAGGCGCTCGCGCAGGACTTCGCCGTGCTCCCGGTGTTCGAGGGGCTGAAGGTCGGGGCAAAGCCCGGCTCGACCGGCTCGGGCGGCGCCCAAGCCTGACGGTCAGCACCGGCCGAATCAGAACGGGCTCAACCCCATGCGGTTGCGCACCGAGACCATCTCGCCGAGGTGGTTGAGGCCGTGGCCGATGTCTTCCCACGAGACGAAGAACGACGTCGGCTTGCCATCCCACATGCGGAACAGCCACGGCGCGGCGCCCTCGGACACGCCGGCCAGCTCACCCAGGCCCTTCGCCGCGTCGGGCACGACGTCGAGCGCGTCGGCGTCGAGGCGATCGAGGACCGCCCGCGATCGCTCGCTCACCGCCGCTGCATACGCGTCGAGGTGCTCGGTCACGAGCGCGTCGGTGAGGTCGAGCACCTCGGTCTCCCCGAGTCCGTGGTCGGTGGGCGCAGCACCGATCCCGAGCCGCGCGGCCCACTCCACGCGCAGCGGCACCTGCCCGCTCAACACCGAGGAGATCGCGATGTCCTGGTGGGATGCGACGTGGAAGACCAGATACGCGATCGAGCTGCCGCCGTTGCCGGGTCGTTCCTTCCACCGCTCGACGGGCACCATGTCACGCACGCTCTGCACGTACCGAGCGCGCACACCTTCGTGCTCCGTGACGATCCACTCGCGCAGCTCCAC
>DATKAS010000272.1:0-7723 GCA_035497855.1 Acidimicrobiales bacterium | reverse complement strand
GTTCGCGCTAGAGCCCGCGCAGGAACTCCAGGAGCGCGGCGTTGAACCCTGCGGGGTCTTCCTGCTGCGTCCAGTGGCCGGGACCGTGGAGGATCCACGTGCCGCGGTAGTCGGGGAGCAGCGAGGGCATCGCGTCGATCTGACCCTGCGTGCCCCGCACGACGCCGTCGTGGTCGCCGCCGATGAATCCCGACGGCATCGAGATCGTCTCGACCGGGATCACGTGCGTGAGCTCCCAGTTGGCGTCGAGGTTGCGGTAGAAGCTGACCGGACCGAAGAAGCCCGACTTCTCGAACTGCTCCGTGTACACGTCGACGTCGGCCTCGGTCAGCCAGGCGGGCAGCTCGTCCGGCATCTCGGGCATCGATGCGAGGAAGCCGCCCCGACCGACACCGCCCTCGGACGCCGCAGACTCGAGCACCCGGGCGTAGTCGCCCGACGCGCCCCACAAGGTGCGGGCCATCGTGCCCCGCACGTCCTTCGCCATCTCGGTCTCCGCGGGCCCGACCTTCTGGAAGTAGACGATGTAGAACTCCTCGCCGAACACGGCTTGCATCAGCGGCACCGGTTGAGCGGGGTAGTTCATGAGGGGCACGCTCACGCCCACGACCCCGCGCACTCGCCCGGGATGCAGCCGAGCGAGGTCCCACACGATCAGTGCGCCCCAGTCGTGACCGACGAACACCGCTTGCTCCTCGCCGGCGTCGTCGACCAGGCCGAGCAAGTCGTGGTTGAGCTCCTCGATGCCGTAGTCCTCGACGTTCGGGAGCAACGTCGAGTCGCCGTAGCCGCGGAGGTCGGGCGCGATGACGTGATAGCCGGCCTCGGCGATCGGCACGATCTGGTGCCGCCACGAGTACCAGCTCTCGGGGAACCCGTGGCAGAGCAGGACGAGTGGTCCCTCGCCGGCTTCGGCGACGTGCAGCGCGATGCCGTTCGTTGCCACCTGACGGTGGCGGATCTCGATGGTCATCTCGTGCTGCTCAGGCGACCGGCTCGTGCGCGATCGCGCCTTCGGACAGCGCGCTGATCTCGTCCCACGTGAGCGAGGGGCCCGTCCAGAGCCGCTCGAACGCGGCGTCGGCGACGTCGGTGAACCCGTGGCGGTTGCGGAAGTGGTAGAGCCACCGCTGCCGCTGCGACAGATAGCCGAGTCGCTCGAGCCGGCCGTTCGCGTACACCGCCCACGCGATCGTCTGCGGGAGCGTGAGGTCGGCATCGCCCGGCGCGTCGGCGAACCCCGGGGTGCGGCGATCGGCGACGCGCAGCAGCGCGCGGCCGAGCACATCTGCGGCACCGGGCTCGGACAGGTGTCGGGGGCGCTTCGGGTCTTCGATGGCGCCGCTCTCGGCCTCGATCACGACCGGATCCTCGGAGATCACGTGCACCCTGCCGAGCGGGCTCGTCTCGTCGACCTTGATCTGCACGTCGAGGTCGGGCAGGCCGATCTGATCGAGCAGTGTCTGCACGATCGACGCGATCACATCCGCGTCGTAATTGACCATCGTGAACTTCTCGGGGCTGACGGTGACGGTCATGACGCGGTGACAGCAGCCTGTGCGCGCTCTCGCGCCTCGCGTCGCTTCGCGTCGGCCTCGTTCAACGCCTCTTCGGACAGACGAGCGATCTCGTTGATCTCGTCGTCGTCGAACCCTGCGAGCTCGCGGAAGCGGCGCGCGAGCTTGATCGGCGACTCCTCTGACTCACTCCGAAGGCCACCGATCGCGAACAGCTTGTCGACGATCCCCTGGAACTCGAGCGCGGCGCTTCTGCGCTCGGGGTTGTTCAAGGTGAGACGACGGAGCCAGTCGGAGCCCATCTTCACGTGGGTGACCTCGTCCGCGAGCATCCAGTCCTCGCAGAACTCGAGGATCGGGTCGCCCGCGATGTCGCCGAAGTCCTTCATCGTGGTGAACACGTCGATGGCGAGGCCCTCGAGCGCCCGGTTGACGCCGGTGAGGCGGAGCACGGGGTCGGGGTTGCACGCGGCCTCGTACAGGAAGGTGTTCTCGGAGAACTCGCCGAGCTCGGTGCCCATGTGGTCGGAGAGCTTGCAGGAGATCTCGACGTGACGAGCTTCGTCCCAGCACTGCCGGGCCATGTCGAGCTTCAGCGCGAACGGCGCTTCGTCATCGCCGTCGCCTGTCGTGAAGTCCCAGCAGGTGCGGCCAGCACCCTCGAGCGCCTGGATCTCGCCGACGAAGATGCCGTGCATCAGCGCGCGGGCGGCGTCCGGGGCGTCGGGGCGTTGCGGCACGAGCCGGTTGCTGTTCCTCTTGCCGTCCGCGCTCGTGGGGCGCGGACGCGGGTCGGCGAGCCGCTCCCGCATCTCGACTCGCACGAACCTCGGATCGCGGGCGAGCTCTTCGACGGGGAACGACTTCCTCATGACGCTGCTGCCTCCGCGTGTTGTGCCGGTTGCATTCCGATCGAGCCGGGACCAGCGATGCCGCCGGCCGCCAGCATGAGCTTCTCGAGGCGGGCTTGGTGCTGCGCAGCCCGGTCCACCTCTTCGTCGGTCTCGAGGAGCGATTGGATGAGCATCTCTCCGTCGCGCCAGTCTTCGAATTCGTCGCCGAGCGCGAACTTCAGCGACCGGATCGTGGGCGCGTCCGTGATCGTGGACGTGTTGTTCAGGTGGTACGTGTAGGCCGCGATCTTGTGTGGGATCAGCACCCGGTAGACGCCGACGAGCTTTTCGATCGTCAGGCCGGGCGCCTCGGGCTCGGTCATGGCGTCGATGAAGGCGACGATCGCGTCGTTCGCGGGCTGCGTCAGCCGCTCGGGGTTCATCTCGCGCAGCTCGGGCAGCCGCTTGTGCCAGAGCTCCGCGTGCCACGCGTGCTTGTAGCAGTGGGTGCCGAGACGCATCTTCACGTCGAGCTCGGGCACCGTGGCGACCCATCCGCCCAGCGCCTCGAACAGCTTCATCTCGATCCACTTGTAGTTGCCGACGCGCCGGGCGGACTCATCGACGTCGAACGCGCCGGGGATCTCCCGCCGGTCCCACGGGGCGAATGGAGCCCTCGGCTTGCTCGGATCGGCCATGGTCGTCAGTCCCCTCGCGTCGCTCGTGCGGCCATCGGTCCAGGCGAATCTAGCCCTGACCGCGCGGTCAAGACAGGTCCGACCTCGGCCAGGACGGCGGCCGCGAGGATGAGAAGTGCGCCGAGCGCGGCGCCGGCCGTGAACCGCTCGTCGTCCACGATGTACGCGGCGATCGTGGCGAACACTGGCTCGGTGAGGAGGATCAGGGAGGCCCGGGTCGGCGGGATGTGGCGTTGCGCCCACGTCCACGGCACGAGTGCGAAGGCCGACACCACGACCCCCGCGTAGAACGCGACGGCGTAGGCCGAGCCCGCGGTGGGGAGGCCGCCGGTGAACGGCACGAGCACGATGCAGGGAAGCGCGACTGCGGCCATCTGCAGCGCGTTGAACCGGAAGATGTCGAACCGGGGGCCGTACTCGCCCATCTGCACGAGGTGGATCGCGAACGCCACCGCACCGATCAGCGTGAACACCGCGCCGCGACCGAAGCCGTCGCCCGCGCCGGTGAGCAGCGCGAGGCCGACGAGCGCGATGCCGATCGCGACGACGGTGAGCCGGGAGGGTCGGCCGCGCCCGATCGCGAACGACACGAACGGCACGATGACGATGAGCAGGTAGGTGAGGAAGGCCGACGTCGCCGCGGTCGTGTACTGCAGCCCGATGGTCTGGCTGAGCATGCCCGCGAGGTACATGAGCCCGGTGAGCGTCGCGGCGCGGAGCTCGCCGGGACGCCCCGGTCGGCGGACCGCGAACGGCACCAGGGCGAGCGTCGCGAACGAGGCCCGCAGCGCGAGGAACGGCACCGGATCGACGTCGTCGAGCGCGCCCTTGACGACGACGAAGCTCGTGCCGAACAGGAACGCGACGAGCACGAGCGCTGCTGCCGACAGCAGCTCGGTCCGCCGCGACTCCACGGCCCTCACGACGACTTGACCGCGGGGACCGCCTCGAAGCGGCCGGGACGGTCGAGTGCTCCGAGGGGAGGCCGTCGCCGCCCGCGACTCGACCCTGCCGACCGCTCGCGAGCGGTCGTGACGGTCAAGTGCTGGGGCACGGTCAGCCGCGGTAGGCGTTGGTGATGGGGAGGCGGCGGTCCTTGCCGAACGCCTTGGGGGTGACGCGCACACCGGGAGGTGACTGCCGGCGCTTGTACTCCGCGAGGTCGACGAGCCGCGTGACGCGCCGCACGATCGCCTCGTCGAAGCCCTGCGAGATCAGCTCGGCGGCGGTCAGGTCCTGCTCCACGTATGCCGCGAGCACGGGATCGAGCGCTTCGTAGGGAGGCAGGCTCTGGTCATCACGCTGGTCGGGCCGCAGCTCCGCGGACGGTGGCTTCGTGAGCACATCGACGGGGATGACTGGCGTCGGACCGACCGAGTTCCGGTGCTCGCACAGGCGGTAGACGCTCGTCTTCAGCACGTCCTTGATGACGGCGAACCCGCCGGCGGTGTCGCCGTAGAGCGTGGAGTACCCCACGGCCATCTCGCTCTTGTTCCCCGTCGTGAGCACGAGCCATCCGAACTTGTTCGACAGCGCCATCAGGACGACGCCACGGATGCGGCTCTGCAGGTTCTCCTCGGTCAGATCGGGAGGCCGGTCACCGAACGAGCCGGCGAGCATCTCGAGCAGCGACGCGTGCGCGGCCTCGATCGGGATCGTGCGCAGCTCGATGCCGAGGTAGTCGGCGAGCCCCTGAGCGTCGGTGCGAGAGCCGTCGCTCGAGTAGCGCGACGGCATCGAGACACCGTGCACGTGCTCGGGCCCGAGCGCGTCGGTCGCGATGCAGGCCACGAGGGAGGAGTCGATCCCTCCGGAGAGCCCGATGACCACGTCGGTGAACCCGTTCTTCTGCACGTAGTCGCGGGTGCCGAGCACGAGCGCCTCGTAGACCTCCTCCTCCGAGCTCGGGAGGGGTGCGACGGTGGGAGTGCGTGTCTCGGTCGCGTCCGACGCGGTCGTGATGTCGACCGTCGGGAGCGGGGCGCCGTGGAGCCATCCCCGTGGGTCGAGCTGGCGCTTGCGGTAGACGGGCTCGACGTCGAGGTCGACGATCGCGACTTCCTCGACGAACTGTGGTGCCCGGGCGACGAGCGATCCGTCGGCGTCGAACACGAGCGACGCACCGTCGAAGACGAGCTCGTCCTGGCCCCCGACCTGGTTCACGTAGACGACCGCGCACGACGCGTCCGCGGCCCGCGTCGCGAGCATCCGCTCGCGCTCCGCGACCCGTCCGGCGTAGAACGGTGACGCGTTGAGGTTCACGACGAGCTCGGCTCCGCCGGCGGCCTGCGCGGCGATGGGACCGGTCGGGCTCCAGGCGTCCTCGCAGATCGAGACGCCCACGGCCACCCCTGCGATGACGTAGAGCTGGAGGGGCTCGTCGCCCGGCACGAACGTCCGCTGCTCGTCGAAGACGGCGTAGTTCGGGAGGAGCCGTTTGCGATAGACGCCGATCACCTCGCCGTGGGCACAGATGGCAGCGGCATTGTGGAGGTCACGGCCGCTGTCGACGAACCCGACGACGGCGACGCAGCGGCCGGTGCGCGCCGCGATCTTGTCGAGAGCGGCGCGGTTGTCGGCGACGAAGCCCGGCTTGAGCACGAGATCTTCAGGCGGGTAGCCCGTGACGGCGAGCTCGGGGCACACCAGCACGTCGGCGCCGGCTTGCTCCGCCTCCTCGAGGGCCTCGAGCACCCGCGTCACGTTGCCGTCGAGGTCGCCGACCACCGTGTTCAGCTGTGCCATCGCCACCCGAATACGGGCCATGGCGTCAGCGTACCGAGGTGCGACACTGGCGCCGATGGTCGATCGCGGACTCGAACCGAGCGCTCGGCGCCGCGTGCGGCCCGCGCTGGAGGACGCGATCGAACGATCAGCCGATCCCGTGTCGGTGCGACTCGCGCTCGATCGCATCGACGAGGGGCACCCTGACATCGGAGAGCGCCTCGACGACAACGTCGCACTCCGCGACACCGTGATCGCGGTGTGCGGAGCGAGCCGATCGCTCACGATGCTCGTCGAGGTCGACCCCGGTG
The DNA here is from genome assembly GCA_035497855.1 of Acidimicrobiales bacterium. GTDB lineage: Bacteria > Actinomycetota > Acidimicrobiia > Acidimicrobiales > DATKAS01 > DATKAS01. The sequence continues at coordinate 1,640 of DATKAS010000272.1, read as the reverse complement.
CTTTGGAGGTGCTGGCGGATCTCGACGCGCGCCCCCCTGTTGACGCGGCAGACCCCGACGCGCTGAGACGCTGGAAGTCGCGCGAGTACCTGCGCGTCGCCGCCCGTGATCTGACCGACCGGGACGAGCTCGAGGTCACCGTGGCCGCGATCGCCGCGATGGGACGTGACGTCCTCCGAGGCGCAGTCGCCCTCGTCGACGCACCCGAGCCTCTCGTCGTCGTGGGGATGGGCAAGCTCGGCGGCAACGAGCTCAACTACGCGAGCGACATCGACGTCATGTTCGTCGGTGACGACGGGAACGAGGCGGCACGTCGAGCGAGAGCGCTCCTCGAGATCGCGCGCCGCTGCTTCCGAGTCGACGTGAACCTGCGACCGCAGGGTCGCGACGGCCCGCTCGTTCGGACGCTCGCGTCCTACGAGGCGTACTGGGATCGATGGGCCGACGCATGGGAGTTCCAGGCCCTGATCAAGGCTCGCACGGTGGCTGGCGATCCGGCGCTGGCGGAGGCGTTCGACGAGTCGTCGTCGTCGCACTTGTGGCGTCACGTGTTCACGGCGGACGACTTGCGCGCGATGCGGACGATGAAGGCGCGCGCCGAGCAGGAGATGGTCCGTCGCGGGCTCGAAGACCGCGAGGTGAAGCGCGGTCGCGGCGGCATCCGAGACATCGAGTTCGCGGTGCAGCTGCTGCAGCTCGTCCACGGCGCGATCGACAGCGAGCTCCGCAGCCCGACGACCCTGATCGCACTCCGGGAGATGGCGGCGGGCGGCTACGTGGATGCAGAGGACGCGAACGCACTCGCGGACGCGTACTGCTTCTTGCGGAAGGTGGAGCACCGGTTGCAGCTCGTCGACGAGCTCCAGGTGCACGCGATCCCCGATGCGCCCGAAGCCCAGACCCGGCTCGCTCGCACGATGGGCTATCGCGACACTGCGGCTGCCGACGCAGTCGATCACTTCTTCGCGGACCTCGGTCGTCATCAAGCGACAGTGCGGACAATCCACGAGCGCCTGTACTTCCGTCCCCTCCTCGAGGCGTTCTCCGCATTGCCGTTGCTCACGCGTCCCGGAGCGACGGAAGCACGTTTGGCCGCCTTCGGCTTCACGTCCCCCGATCGTGCTCGCGTCGCGGTCCGGGAGCTGACGAGCGGGCTCACGCGCTCGTCGCGGCTCATGCAGCAGATGCTTCCGCTGCTGCTCGATTGGCTTGCAGACTCGCCCGATCCCGATCAGGGTTTGCTCGCGTTGCGCAAGCTCGCGTCGGGCGCGCAGCGGTCGACCGAGCTCGCATCGCTGTTCCGTGACTCACCTGAAGCGGCACGCCGTGTGTGCGCGCTCGTGGGCACGAGTGGGATGGCCGCCGACGCGCTGCTGCACAACCCCGACCTGATCGCGCGCCTTCCCGACGTCGAGCAGCTGCGCACGCGACCGAAGCCCGAGCTCGTCGAGACAGCGCGGAAGGCGCTCGCGTGGCGCGACGACGTCGACGAGCGGCAAGCGGGGCTGCGGCGGTGGAAGGAACGACATCTCGCCGGGATCACCGCACGTGACGTGCTCGGCGAGGCCGATGTCGCGACCGTCGGTCGCGACATCAGCGCGCTGGGGGAGGCGTCGCTCGAGGTCGCGCTCGAGTCGCTC
>DATKAS010000271.1:0-3928 GCA_035497855.1 Acidimicrobiales bacterium | reverse complement strand
GGCGTCGTGCAGTTCCCTGGCACCAACTGTGAAGCCGACGTCGTCGAGGCGGTGCGCTCGCTCGGGGGCGACGCCGAGATCGTGTGGCACGCCGACCGTCGGCTCGCGTCGTCGATCGACGCCGTCGTGCTGCCGGGCGGGTTCGCACACGGCGACTACCTCCGTACCGGAGCGATCGCCCGCTTCTCACCGGTGATGCCCGCGGTGTCAGACCTCGCTGCCGAAGGCGGCCCGGTCGTCGGGATCTGCAACGGCTTCCAGATCCTCTGTGAAGCGGGGCTCCTGCCGGGAGCGCTGAAGAAGAACATGAGGTTGAAATTCCTCTGCACCTCGGTCGCGATCCGGGTCGAGACCGATCGCTCGGTGCTCACCACCGAGGCGTCCGTCGGCCAGGTCCTCACGATCCCGATCAACCACTTCGAAGGCAGCTACACGTGCTCTTCGCGCACACTCGACGTGCTGAAGGCAGAGGATCGGGTCGTGTTCCGCTATCTCGACAACCCGAACGGCGCGCTCGACGACATCGCCGGCGTGTGCAACGAAGGGCGAAATGTGGTGGGGCTGATGCCGCATCCCGAGCGGGCGAGCCATGCGCTGCTCGGCTCGACGGATGGCAATGTGCTGCTCCGCTCGTTGCTGACCGCTGCAAAGGTCACCGCGAAGAGCGGCTGACCCCTGCTTTCTTCAGCACTGCCGGCTCGACGCCGACCTCACGCCACGCTGCGTACGAGATGCCTTTTCTCTCGCTGTAGCCCTTCGCCACCGCGACGAAATCCGCCTCGAGGCCGCTGAGATCCACGCCGGCCTGCAACGACTCCAGGTCGTTGAGCAGGTCCATCCGCTGCTGGACGAGGGTGAGACGGGTCAACGGGTCTGCCTCCGCGAGCTTCGATTCGATCGCCTTGAGCTGCTTGTCGATCGAATCCGGGGTGCGCTTTCGTCCTCGTTTGGGCTTATGGGCCTCGAGTGCTTCGAGATATCGGCGCACGGTGATTCCCTGCTGCCGGCCCGCCGCCAAAGCGGCTTTGTGCTCGGCCGACATCGGGGAACCGGACCCCTTCTTGTTCGCTGGCATGCTCGACTTTACGTCGGGTTCATTGCCGGAATTCGAACGGGTACGGTGACGGAGATGCTCCACCGAGCGCTCGGGCTGACCGACGACGAAGCGAGCGACATCTCGTCGATCTTGGGCCGCGAGCCCAATCCACTCGAGCTCGCGATGTACGCGGTGATGTGGTCGGAGCACTGCTCGTACAAGTCCTCGCGCCTGCACCTCAAGCGATTGCCGACCGAGGCACCGTGGGTCATCGTCGGACCCGGCGAGAACGCCGGTGTGGTCGACGTGGGCGACGGCATCGCCGTCGCGATCCGCATCGAGAGCCACAACCATCCGTCGGCGATCGAGCCGTACCAGGGGGCGGCGACCGGGGTGGGCGGCATCCTGCGCGACATCTTCACGATGGGAGCGCGGCCCATCGCGCTGATGGACCCACTGCGGTTCGGTCCGCTCGACGATGCCCGAAGCCGTTGGATCGCCGAGGGTGTCGTGAGCGGCATCTCGGGATACGGCAACGCGGTGGGCGTCCCGACGGTCGGTGGTGAGGTCGTCTTCGATGCGACGTACCAAGGCAACCCGCTCGTGAACGTGCTGTGCCTCGGCGTGCTGCCGGTGGAGCGGCTGGTGCTCGGCCGCGCGAGCGGTGTCGGCAACCTCGCAGTGCTGCTCGGGTCGTCCACGGGCCGCGATGGCATCGGCGGCGTGAGCGTGCTCGCGTCCGCGGGCTTCTCGGAAGGCGACGGCGATGCCTCGAAGCGCCCGTCGGTGCAGGTCGGTGATCCGTTCGAGGAGAAGCGGCTGATCGAAGCATGCCTCGCGTTGCTCGACGAGGGCCTCGTCGTGGGGATCCAGGACCTCGGCGGAGCCGGCCTCACCTGTGCGACTTCGGAGACTGCGTCGCGCGGCGGCGTGGGCATGGACGTCGACGTGCGAGCGGTGCCGTGCCGCGAGGCCGGCATGGAGCCGCACGAGATCATGACGAGCGAGAGCCAGGAGCGGATGCTGGCGATCGTCGAGCCGTCCGGTCTCGACGCCGTGATGGCGATCTGCGAGCGGTGGGAGGTGCGGGCCACCGTCATCGGCCGGGTCACCGACGGCGGACGCCTGCGCATCCTCGATGGGTTCGACGGCGCCGTGCTCGCTGACGTGCCCGCCGCGTCGCTCCACGATGCGGCGCCGCTGTACGACCGGCCGCTCGCTGCGGGGACGGTGACGATCCCCGCGCGCGCTCCTCACATCGACGACGCCGGCGCGCACCTGCTCGGTCTGCTTGCCGACACCGCGTGGGTGTGGTCCCAATACGACCATCAGCTGTTCCTGAACACGGTGCAGGGTCCTGGCGGGGACGCGACGGTGCTTCGCCTGAAGCATCCGGCGACCGGTCACGACACCGGGCGCGGCCTCGCGCTCACGACCGACGGCAACCACCGCTGGTGCGCCGCGGACCCCCGGCTCGGCACGGCGATGGTCGTCGCCGAAGCTGCGTCGAACCTCGCGTGCGTCGGCGCCCGGCCGATCGCGCTCGTCAACTGCTTGAACTTCGGCAACCCAGAACATCCCGACGTCATGTGGCAGCTGTCCGAGGCGATCGACGGGATGGCCGAAGCGTGTCGCGCGTTCGACGTCCCCGTCGTCGGCGGGAACGTGAGCCTCTACAACGAGACCGCGGGCAACGACATCGCACCGACCCCCGTCGTGGGGATGCTGGGCCTCCTCGACCAGCTCGATCGGCGTCCGCCCGGTGCTCGGGTGGAACCTGGCGCGCTCCTCGCGCTCATCGGATCCGAGGCGTTCGATCTCGCATCCCATCGCAGGATGACCGATCTGGTCCGCGAGCTCGTGATCGACGAGCTCGTCGTCGGTGCTCATGATGTGGCGGACGGTGGGCTCGCGCTGTGCCTCGCAGAGATGTCGGTGGTCGCGCAGTGCGGCGTCGAGGTGGCGGGCGTTCGGTCTGTGGACGAGGCCTTCGTCGAGACGCCGTCGCGCATCGCGGTGTGCGTCGCGACGTCGGAGGTCGACGAGGTGGAGCGGCGATCCCGCGTTGCCGGCGTGCCGTGCACGTGGATCGGCACGGCCGGCGGCGATCGCATCCGCATCGGCGACGTGATCGACGTCTCGCTCGCCGAGGCCGCCGATCGGTGGGCCCAACGCCTTCCCGCCGCGTTCGGCACCGCGGTCACCCATTGACGTCTGCTGAGGTCGCGCACGCAGCCGGCGTGCTTCGCTCCGGCGGGCTCGTCGCCTTCCCGACCGAGACCGTGTACGGCCTCGGCGCGGACGCGGCGAACCCCGCAGCGCTGCGTCGCCTCTACGCAGTGAAGGGCCGGCCCGCGACCCACCCCGTCATCGTGCACTTGCCCTCGGCCGAGCGGCTCGACGAGTGGGCCGTCGACATCCCCGCCGAAGCACGAGCGCTCGCCGTCGCGCTCTGGCCCGGTCCGCTCACCATGGTGCTGCGCCGCGCCCAGCACGTGGTCGACGAGGTGACCGGGGGCCGCGACACGGTCGGGTTGCGTGTGCCTGCCGCGTCGCTGGCGCTCGAGCTCCTCGCCGCGTTCGGAGGCGGGTTGGCGGCGCCGTCGGCGAACCGGTTCGGCCAGCTGAGCCCGACCACGGCAGCCGCCGTGCGTGACGAGCTCGATGGTGACGTCGACGTCGTGCTCGACGGCGGCCCCTGCGCAGTCGGCGTCGAGTCGACGATCGTGGAGCTCGTCGGCTCTGCACCCGTCCTGCTGCGGCCAGGTGGGGTCAGCGTCGAGCGGATCGAAGCGGTGCTCGGTCGCGGCATCGAGCGCGCGACCGGGCCGAGCCGCGCTCCGGGCATGATGCCGTCGCACTACGCGCCGGCCGCACTTGTCGAGATCGTCG
>DATKAS010000270.1:0-3118 GCA_035497855.1 Acidimicrobiales bacterium | reverse complement strand
CGGCGTGTGGCCGCTCGCCGACGTGCTCGCCATTGCCACGCGGTCAGTGGAGGTCGTGCGTCAGGGCCGCGGACGCAGCACATAGCTGCCGTGCTCGTCGATGCCCACGACCGTCCACCCACTCGCCATCCGCTCGCCGAGCGCTGACCGCACCTCGAGACGAGCCGCACGCGCTGCATGCGGATCGGTCGAGCGCAGCAACACGATGTCCGGCGGGGTCGCGACCGTGACACTCGAGCTCGCGCGGACCGGGCCCAGACCCTCGTGGCCACTCGTCGACCACTCGACGACGAGGCGGTCGGTCTCGTCGTCGCCATTGATCGCGTCGCGCACGGGTCCGTAGAAGTCGACCTCGTAGCGGATGGCACGCGCTCCGAGCCGCGCGAGGTTGAAGAACGCGTTGCGACGAACGAGGGGATCGAAGGTCCACACGATGCGCGGCATGCCGCGAGCGCGTGCCCAGTCGCGCTGGTGGCGCTTCAGCGCGAGGCCGACCCCCTGGCCCTGCTCGCCGGGCACGACGCCCGTGATGTGGGAGTGGAGGTGCACGTGGCCGTCGGACTGCCCGACGACCGCGACCGATCCTCCGACCATCTCCTCACCTCGCCGAGCCGCGACGACGTACCCGCCCGACTCGACGATCGCGCGAGCGAGCTCGGGCGGGATGTGTTGGTGCCCTCCCCAGATCGACGTGAACAGCGTGGAGACCGCGGCGCACTCGGCCGGCGAGGAGACCTCGCGGATGATCAGCGCGCTCGGGGGGCCAGACGTGGCCACGGCTGCGCCTCCTCGAGCACCCGCGCCAGTCGCAACACGACGTCGTCTCGGTGCTGGTCGCCGATGATGTGGAGCCCGACGGGGAGTCCGTCGGCGGTGATGCCTGCAGGCACCGAGATCGCGGGGCCGCCCCACATGTTGCCGAGCATCGCGAACGGCACCGCCATCGCCGGATGCACTCGCTGCCCGGCGATCTCGCGCGGCATCGGCCCCTCCGCCGCGAACGCCGGCATGGCCGCCGTCGGAGTGATCAGCACGTCGATCTCGTCGAAGAGGGCCGCGAGCTTGCGCTCCAGCGCGTTGCGACGCGTGAAGGTCGTCGCGAACTTGCGGACCGTGAGACGGTCGCCCTTCTCGTAGCCGGGGATCAGCTGCGGGTCGAGCTCGTCGGCGCGGTCGGGCCACAGGCCTTCATCGAGGTCGATCCAATCGTCGACCGCCTCGAGCTTCGCGTAGATGTCGAGCGAGTCGGGGAACGAGACCTCGGCGTCCACGAAGCGGAGCTCTCCCGCCTGGACGAGCACCTCAGCCGCACTGCGGGTGATCTGAGCGACTTCGGGATCCACGATCGCGAAGCCGAGGTCGACTGACCACGCGACTCGAAGTCCGCGCACGTCGAGCGACTCGATCGCGTCGGAGTACGGCGAGGGCGGTGCGGGCAGCGAGCGTCGGTCGCGGTGGTCAGGGCCGGACGCGAGATCGAGGAGCAGGGCCGCGTCGGCGACCGTGGTGGCGAGCGCGCCGAGCACCCCGAGCTGCGCCACCGTGCTCGACCACGGATGGGGGATGCGGCCGAACGAGGGCTTGTGACCGACGAGGCCGCAGAACCCCGCAGGCGTGCGCGTCGACCCGCCGCCGTCACTCGCCGTCGCGAACGGGACCATGCCCGCGGCGACCGCGCTCGCCGATCCGCCGCTCGACCCTCCTGGCGTGCGCGTCGGGTCCCACGGGTTGCGCGTCACGCCCCACGCGCGCGTCGCCGTGTACGCCCAGGTGCCGAACTCGGGCACGGCCGTCTTGCCGACAGGCACTGCACCGGCGGCGCGGAAGCGGGCGACGTGGATCGCGTCGGCCTCGGCGGGCGGGCCGCCCTTGTACCAGAGCGACCCGCGACTCGTCGGCATGCCGGCGCAGTCGTCGAGGTCCTTCACGCCGAACGGCACGCCCGCGAGCGGGCCGGGATCGTGCCCGCGCGCGACCATCTCGTCGATCCGGCCTGCCGACGCACGCGCCCGGTCGAAGTCGAGGTGCACGAACGCGTTGAGATCGGAGTTGTGCCGCTCGATCGCCGTGATCGTCTCGTCGAGCGCCTCGGTGGCCTTCATCTCGCCGCCGCGCACGAGCGTTGCGGTCTCGACGACGGTCCGCATCGTCATCCCTCGAGATGCCCAGTCGGGTCGTCGCGCACCGTCGCGCCCAGCAGCTCGGTCGGGAAGCCGCCGCGCTCGAGTGCAGCCGTGAGCTCATCGGCGTGCACGCGGTCGCGAGTCTCGACCGCGAGCTCGAGGATCGCGGACTTGATGGACACGTCGGAGAAGAGACGTTGGTGAGCGACCTCCACGATGTTGCCGCCCGTCTGCCCCACGATCGAGGACACCTTGCCCAGGGCGCCCGGCACGTCGCTGATCTCGACGCGCAGCCGCGCCAGCCGCCCGCTGCGGACGAGGCCGCGCAGGAGGATCGTCGCGAGCAGCCGCGGGTCGATGTTGCCGCCCGTGAGCACGATGCCGACGGAGCGGCCGCGGAACCGGCCTGGATGTTGCAGCAACGCCGCGAGTCCCGCCCCACCAGCGCCCTCGGCGACAACCTTCTCGATGTCGAGGAAGAGATCGATCGCCTCTTCGAGGCTGTCTTCGGTCACCGTGATCACATCGTCCACGAGCGCCTTGACGATCGGAGTGGTGAGGCTGCCGGCGACTGGCACCGCGATGCCCTCGGCCACGGTCGTGCCGCCCACGTGCGCGTGCTCGCCTCGCACCGCGTTCGCCATCGACGCGTAACGGTCAGCCTCGACGCCGAACACCGCTACATCAGGGCGCCGCGCGTTCGCGACCACCGCCATCCCCGCGATCAGGCCTCCCCCTCCGACGGGGACGACGAGCGCGTCGACCTGCGGCGCGTCCTCCAGCAGCTCGATCGCGACCGTGCCGGCGCCCGCGATGATCGCCGGGTCGTCGTACGGCGAGACGAACACGAGCCCCTTCTCGTGTTCGAGCTCGTGGGCCGCTGCCGCCGCACCGCCGAGATCCTCACCTTCCAGCACGAGGTTCGCACCGAGCATCGCGGTGCGGTGGACCTTCACGAGCGGCGTCCAGACGGGCATCACGATCGTCGCCGGGAT
>DATKAS010000269.1:0-2416 GCA_035497855.1 Acidimicrobiales bacterium | reverse complement strand
GGGCGACTACGTCTCGTCCCTCGGGGAGGCGCTCGCGGGCCACGCGACAGTGAGCATGTGGATCCCCGATCGCCCCGAGCTCTCGGTGGAGCAGGAGACACACGTCATCGAGAAGGCACCGTCGCGGGTGGGCGTCGCACGCGACGAATCGGTCGCATGGTTGCGACGGAGCGCCCTCGCCGACGGTGTCGCGGCATGGGGCGCCGACGTCGTCCACATCTCGTTCGGCGAGGGCTACCCGACGGCGGCGCGGCTCGCGGCCGACCTCGAGGCACGAGTGCCCGTCGTCGCGACGTGGCACGATCCGGTCCCCCACGGGCAGATCCTCGATCGTGTGCAGCATGCGATCGCGGTTCGCACCATGACTTCCGCCGCGGGGGTCCACGTGCATTGCGAGGCGCTCGTGCCCGAGCGCTTCCGATCGAAGGTGAAGGTGCTCGAGCTACCGGCGTTTCCGTGCCCGCGCTGCCTCGAGGTGACTGACACCCAGCTGCTCCGCTCCGAGGGCCCGGTCGTCGCCATCGGTCGATTCGCTCCGTACAAAGGCACCGAGCAGCTGTGCGCCGCGCTCTCCGACTACTGGCGGCACGGAGGTGAGCGCTCGCTCGTCGTCGTGGGTCAGGGCCGCGTTCCCGCGTCGTTGCGCGACCTCGAGTCGCGCTGGCGATCGCTCGTCACGGTCGTGAACGAGTACGTGCCCGCCACCCGCCTGCACGAGGTGCTGTCCGATGCCGCCGTCTGCGTGATGCCCTACATCCGCGGCACGCAATCGGCACTCCCCTGGCTCGCCCGCGCGCACGGCGCGCACCTGATCGCGTCCGACGTCGGCTGCATCGGCGAGGTCACGCGACGGATCGGCGGGCGCGTCGTGCGGCCTGGCTCCGTCGCCGATCTCGTCGACGCGCTCCTCGAGCCACCGAGCCGCTGGCGTGACATCGAGGGCCTCCCGATGCCGACGTTCGGCGACCTCGCCGACGGGCTTCTCGACTGGTACCCGCGGCTCAGCGCCGCGTGATGCGACCCGTGTGCCGGGCCGCGACGATCGATCCGCCGCCGGCCGCCTCGGGGATCACGAGCGACGGATCGAGCGCGAGCGTCGTCTGCACGCCGTCCCCGGACACTTCGACCGCGAGCTCGTAGCTGCCCGCACCGAGCGGCAACGCGTCGATGTCGAACCGCACCTCGTACGCCCCGGGCAGGAGATCGCTCGCGAGCGAGCCCTGCCACACCGTCAGGGAGTCACGTCGGATCTGCAGCTCGACGCGCGCGCGCGGCACGGCCGTGGCGACGTCGACATCGATCTCGATGGAGCACGGCAGACCCGGATGCATCGTGTGCTCCGCGCCGACCAGATGCCATCCCCGCGCCGACAGCACGTGGGGGCCCTCCGTCACGACCTGCCCGACGTAGGTGTCGACGATGTCCTGCGGAGGACCCGATGCGACGAGCTCACCACCGTCGAAGAGGTGCACGACGTCGCACCGAGATCGCACCGCGATGAGATCGTGACTGACGAGGAGGATCGCGAGCCCGCGCGACGCGACCTCTCCGATCTTCTCGAGGCACCGCCGCTGGAACTCCTCGTCGCCGACGGCGAGCACCTCGTCGACGATCATGATCTCGGGCTCGAGGTGCGCGGCGATCGCGAAGCCGAGACGCACCTGCATGCCGCTCGAGTAGTGCTTGATCGGTGTGTCGATGAACCGTTCGACTCCTGCGAACTCGACGATGTCGTCGAACTTGCGCCGCACCTCTGCTCGCGTCATGCCCAGCACCGCTCCCGAGAAGAAGACGTTCTCGCGGCCCGTGAGGTCGATGTGGAAGCCCGTGCCGACTTCGAGCAGGGATCCCACTCGGCCGCGCAGCTCGGCACGCCCCTCGGTCGGCGTCGTGATCCGCGAGAGCAGCTTGAGCAAGGTGCTCTTGCCGGCGCCGTTGCGTCCGATGATGCCGGTCACCTGCCCGGCCATCACCTCGAGGTCGACGTGGCGCAGCGCCCAGAACGGATCGCCCTGGCGCCGTCGCTCCGCGACGACGTCGCGAATGCGCCCACGCCCGGCGGTCCGCGCGCGGTAGCGCTTCCCGAGGTCTTGGGTGGTGATGACGACGTCGCCCACTGGCCCTACAGGATGTCGACGATCGTGCCCTCGGCGCGCCGGAAGTAGTGCACACCGGTCACCATCACGACGAGACCGACGACCGCAGAGAGGATGAGTCCCCCGGGCGCAGGTGTGGGCACTTGGGAGAGAAGCGACCATCGGAAGCCTTCGACCGCGCCCGCCATCGGGTTCAGGTGGTACGCCCACCGGAACCGGTACGGGAACGTCGCTGACGAGTACACGACCGGGGTCACGAAGAACCAGAGCTGGAGCACGAAGGGAAGCGCGAGGCGCAGGTCTCGGAAGCGAGCGTCGAA
>DATKAS010000268.1:0-40906 GCA_035497855.1 Acidimicrobiales bacterium | reverse complement strand
GTCGAAGATCACGGCGCTCGGATCGCCGCCTTCGGCGCCGCGCACGAGGTCCGCGCCGACCCGGTCCGCCCACTGCTCGAGCTGCTCGGCAGCCGCGGCACGAAACGTGTCGCCGGCGGCCATCACCACCTTGTGACCCTCACCGATCTGGCGCGCGCCGACCTTCCCGATCGTCGTGGTCTTGCCGACGCCGTTGACGCCGACGAAAAGCCAAACGGCCGGCTCGCCGGGCTTCGGGTCGATCGTGAGGCTGCGGTCGACGCCATCGAGCTGCTCGAACAGATCCGACTTCAGTGCGTCGAGCACCTCGTCCGGAGTGGTCAGACCGTTCGCCTTCACCTGCCCGCGGAGGTCGTCGATGAGGTCGGTCGTGAGCGACACGCCGACGTCGGCGCGCAGCAGTGCCTCCTCGAGGTCCTCCCACGTCTCTTCGGTGATGCCGCCGCGCGCCCGCACGGACGCGAACGCGCCGGCGAGCGCGGCTCGCGCCTTGCCGAGGCGATCGCGGAACCGTGGTGGCTCCAGGACCTCTGGCTCGACGACCTCAGGTTCTTCCTCGACGACCTCCGGCTCGGTGACCGCTGCTTCCGGCGGCGCGGTCTCCACCTCGGCGGGGGGTGGTGTGACCGGACGGGCTCGTTCGAGGCTGAGGCGACGTTCTCGGCGACGGCTGACGACGATCACGCCGACGCCGAAGATCACGACGACGAGCGCGAGGATCAGGAAGAACATGGCCCAGCCAACTTATCTTCGGGCGACGCTGCTGCCCGGATCGGGCCGGAGTGCCCGATCTCGCCGTGTCAGGGGGTGTGGAGCGCGGCCTTCTCGCTGACGACCTTGGACGACCCACCGGGTTGCATCGTCACGCCGAACAAGCAGTCCGCGGCCTCCATCGTTCGCTTCTGGTGGCTCACGATGAGCAGCTGCGCCTCCTCGCGGAACTCGTGCACGAGGTCGAGGAACCGGTGCAGGTTCACGTCGTCGAGCGCGGCCTCGACCTCGTCCATCACGTAGAAAGGCGAGGGGCGGCTGCGGAACACTGCGAAGAGGAACGCGAGTGCGGTGAGCGAGCGTTCGCCGCCTGAGAGCAGCGAGAGCTTGCGCACGTTCTTCCCGGACGGGCGAGCCTCGACCTCGATCCCTGTGTCGAGCAGGTGCTCGGGATCAGTGAGGCGCAGCGAGCCCTGGCCTCCGGGGAAGAGCGTGGAGAAGAGCGACTCGAAGTTCGACGCCACGTCCGCGAACGCCGAGGCGAACACCGACACGATCTCGCCGTCGATCGCTCGGATGACGCGCGACAGGTCGCGCCGCGTCGACCGCACATCGTCGAGCTGCGACTCGAGGAAGCGATGACGCTCCTCCAACGCCTCGAACTCCTGCAGCGCGAGCGGGTTGATCGGCCCCATAAGACGGAGCTCGCGCTCGAGCTCGCGGACGCGGGCGTGAGCCGTCACTCCCTCAGGGAGTGGCGGGCACTCGGTGGCGATCGCCGCTTCGGGCTCTTTGTCGAGGTCGTTGCGCACGGACTCGATCGCTGACTCGAGCCGCAGTGTGATCTCCGCCTCGTCGAGCTCTGCCCGACGTGACCGCTCGCGGACCTCTTCGAGCTTGCGCTCTGCATCGGTGCGGCGCAGGCGCTGATCGTCCAGTGCGGCGGCGATCGCTCGCGACTCCTCAGACTGCCGACGCCGGTCCTCGTGCAGGTGAGCGAGCTCGCCGTCGATCGTCGCCGACGCCGAGGCGAGCACGGCAGCGAGGCGATCGAGCACGCCGAGCTTGCGCTCGAGCTTCTCGCGTCGGGCTGCGGCCCGCTCTCGCTCCGCCGCGTCGGCCTCGAGCCTTCCCTCGACCTCGTCGCGGCGCCGGCGGAGCATCTGGCGGCGCTCGTCGAGTCCGGCGACCTGCACCTCGAGGTGCGTGCGCAGCGCGGCGACCGCCCGCGACTTCTCGTCGAGGCGAGCTCGCGCGGCGTGGGCCGACCGGGCGCGGCTCACGTCGGCTTCTTCGTCGGCCTCGAGCGCGGGGAGCACCGCTTCGAGCTCAGCGGTGCGGCTGTGCTCGGCGGAGACCGACTCGGCGAGTGCGTCGTGATGCGCGTGCAGCGCGTGCGCTTCGGTGTCGACCTCGCGTTGCGCCGCTTGCACGCGGGCGAGCCCGTCCGCAGCCGCGTTGAGCCGGGCGTCGTTCTCCTCGAGCTCGCTTTCGATCCGCGCTCGCTCGTGCGCCGCGCTCTCGACCGAGAGCGTGGCCGCCGCGACGCGCGACGCTGCAGTCGTGGCTCGTTCGGCCGCCGCCGCGGCGCGGTGGCGGGCCTCGTCCAGCGCCGCGACCGTGATCTGTGACCGAGCGGCACCGATGCGCCATCCGCTCGACGAGAAGCGATCCCCCTCGGGCGTGACGACAACGGCATCGGGGCGCGCGAGCGATGCCTCCATCGCGCGCTCCCATCCGCCATCCACGACGATGACCGAGGCGAGCAACGCGTCGAGGAGCGACTCGACGAGCGGGACCGGCGATCGGACGTGCGCCCGCAACGGCGAGCTCAGCGCCGGGAGGGGGCGCTCGCCGACCACCGCGAGCACTGCTCCCGCATCGCCGTCGGTGCTGAGGGCGTGGAGGGCGCGACGCGCGGCAGCCGTGCCTTCGACAACGACCGCATTCAATGCTTCGCCCACCGCGGCCTCGAACGCGCCCTGCCAGCCGTCGTCGACCTCGACGAGATCGATGAGCGCACCGACGGCTCCATCGACCGCACGCCAGCGCGCGCGCCTTCCGCTCTCGTCGAGCGCCAACGCGAGGGCGTCCACGCGAGCAGACCACACGTGGCGGTCAGCGTCGGCGGCGCGGTGCTCCTCCTGTGCGAGCGCGAGCTCGGCCTCGGCGCTCGCGTGCGCGCCCTCAGCACGTTGCAGCCGAGCCACCAGCGGCCGTTCCGCCTCCTCGGCCTGCTCGCACGAGCGGCGGTGCAACCCGGCATCGGCGGCGAGCTGCGCCGTCCGGGCTTCGATCGCCGCGAGCCGTGCTTCGACGCGAGCCAGCTCGCCCACCGTTCGCTCGATGGTCGCTCGCCGCGCCGCCAGCTCGCCGCGCACCTCGCCGGCGCGCTGCGGTGTGGCTCCGAATTCGGGGAGCGGCCCGTCCGCCACGAACGTTGCCCGCTCCGCGGCCAGCGCCGCCTCCGCTTGCGCGACCCGGTCCGCCTCGGGCACGAGCGCGCGGGCCAGGGCTTCGACCTCGACCAGCTCGTGTGCGACGTGCGCCGCCTCGGCCTCGAGCGACGCCACGAGGTCCGCGTCGAGCAAGCCTCCTCGATCCCGCTCGACGCCGCGGCGCCGCTCCGAGAGCAGCGCCATGAGCCCGCGGGCGCGCTCACGCATCGACTCGAAGCGCACGAGGCTGTCGCTGACGTCTGAGCCGCCGAGCGCTGCCAGCCGCGCTTGTGTCGTGAGCACCTCGGTGTCGAGCGCAGCCAGCTCGCCCTTGAGCGCTGTCTCCTGCTGCCCGAGCGAGCCCCGATCCCGCGCCGCGTTCTCGAGGCGCGAGCGCAGGCTGGAGATCTCGCGGCCGGCGAGGTGGAGGCGCAGCGTCCCCAGCTCTGCGACGAGGTCGCCGTGTCGCCGCGCCGCGTCGGCCTGTCGCTCGAGTGGCTTGAGCTGGCGGCGCACCTCACGCAGCAGGTCTTGCAGCCGCAGCAGGCTCGCCTCCGTCGCCTCGAGCCGCCGTTCGGCCTTCTCCTTGCGACGCCGGTACTTGAGGACCCCTGCAGCCTCCTCGATGATCGCCCGCCGGTCTTCCGGCCGAGCGTTCAGCACCGCGTCGATCTGGCCCTGCGACACGATGACGTGCTGCTGTCGACCGACGCCGGTGTCGGACAGCATCTCTTGCACGTCGAGCAGCCGGCAGGGCACGCCGTTGATGGCGTACTCGCTGTCGCCGCTGCGGAACAGCGTGCGGCTGATCGTCACCTCGGTGAACGCGATCGGGAGGAGGCCCGCAGTGTTGTCGATCGTCAACGTGACCTCGGCCCGACCGAGCGCCGGTCGCTTCGCCGTGCCCGCGAAGATGACATCGTCCATCTTCTGGCTGCGCACTGCGCTCGGCGCCTGCGCACCGAGGACCCACGCGATCGCGTCGACGACGTTCGACTTGCCGCTGCCGTTCGGACCGACCACGACGGTGACCCCGGGTTCGAGGTCGAGCGACGTGGTGTCGGCGAAGGACTTGAACCCCTTGAGGGTCAGCGATCGCAAGAACATGGCTGGACCGACGCTAACGGAGCATTCGGAGCCCTCGGTGCATGGTGAACGGCGCGCAGCACCGATTGTCGAGCACAGCGACGAGGAAGGCTCAGACCTGGCAGCTGGGGCAGTAGAAGGTGGAACGGCCCTGGTACTTCGCTCGTTCGATCGTGCCCCGGCAGCGCTTGCACGCCAAGCCTTCTCGTCCGTACACCTGATGCTCGTTCTGGTACGCGCCGACCCGCCCGAACAGGTCGCGGTACTGCTCGTCTGCGAGTGACGACCCGCGATGCTTGACGGCCTCGTGCACGATCTCGACGACGGCGCGGTAGAGGCGACGGATCTCCTGCGTGGTGAGCGTGTCGCTCATGCGGTCGTAGCGCAGCCCCGCAGCGTGCAGGATCTCGTCGCTGTAGATGTTCCCGATGCCGGCGATGAGGTGCTGATCCATGAGGAACGCCTTCAGCTGCACGGGCTTCGCGAGGAGCTTGCGACCGAAGTCGATCCACGAGATGGGCTCGTCCAGCGGATCGAACCCGAGCTCGGCCAGCTCGGGCGCGTCTTCGGCGAGGTGATCGGGATCACTCACGAACATCTCACCGAACGTGCGGGGATCGACGAACCGCAGCTGCCCCGCCGGTTGCAAGGTCAGGGTGACGTGGGTGTGCTTCGCCACCGGATCCTTCGCGACAGCCTTCAAGAGCTGACCGCTCATCCGCAGGTGCACGACGAGCAGATCGCCGGTGTCCATCTTCAACAGGAGGTACTTGCCCCGGCGTTGGACGCCGGTGACCTTCGCCCCTTCGAGGCGACCGATGAACTGCTTCTTCGTGCCGCGTCGGATCGACCGCGTGCCCGACACCTCGACGGTCTTGATGCGCTTGCCCACCACCTCGCGCTCGAGGTCGCGCTTGATCGTCTCGACTTCGGGGAGCTCAGGCATGGTCGGCCAGCCGGTCTCCGGCTCGCTCGCGCAGGTCGTGGTACGCGACGTGGGCGGCAGCCTGCTCGGCCTGCTTCTTCGACCGCCCAGAGCCTTCGCCGTGCACGACGAGCCCGAGCGTCACCCGTGCGGTGAAGACCTTCGCATGGTCAGGACCGGTCTCGGCGATGTCGTAGCGCGGCGAACCGAGGCCACGGCGGCCCGAGAGCTCCTGCAGAAGGCTCTTGTAGTCGTGCCCGCCGACTCCGGCGACCGAGGCCGCGATGTCGTCGCCGACTTCGCGCAGCACGAACGCGCGCGCCGACTCCCAACCGCCATCGAGGTACACCGCCGCGATCACTGCTTCGAGCGCGTCGGACAGGATCGACGTCTTCTCGCGCCCACCCGCGGCCGTCTCGCCTCGCCCGAGCAGCAGCGCGGGGCCGACGCCGAGCCGGGTGGCGACGGCTGCCAGCGCGGTCGCGTTCACGACCGACTTCCGCGCGTCGGTGAGGCGACCCTCGAGGAGCTGTGGGTACTCGAGGTACACGTGGTCGGCAACGATGGCGCCGAGCACCGCGTCACCGAGGTACTCCAGCCGTTCGTTCGACGGCGGAGGCGGTTGGCCGGGAGTCGCCTGCTCAGCGCACCACGACCGATGGGCGAGTGCCTGCACGAGCAGGGCAGGGTCCGCGAACTCATGCCCGATCCGGTGCCGAAGCACCTCGATCGCGGGCTGATCAACCAGAGCCTTCGCCCACCCTGCCGTAGACGTAGTCGACCGCATCGCGCACGGTCTTCAGGTCTTCGAGGTCTTCGTCTTCGATGCGGAAGCCGACCGCTCGCTCGCTCAGCTCCTCCTCGAGCGCTTCGACGAGCTCGATCAACGCGAGGGAGTCGGCTTCGAGGTCGTCGGCGAACGAGGCGCTCTCGGTGATCGAGCCGGGGTCGATCTCGAGGATGTCGGCGAGACGATCGCGGACCAGCTCGAACACGGCCTGACGGTCGAGCGGCGCTCGTTCTACGTGGGTCTCGGCGGGCACGCGCTCCCCTCCGGGGTAAACGGCATTGGCCGGGTGCAAGGCGTCGGTGCCGTCACTGTACCGGGTCTCGGAAATCTTCGGCGGATGGCTCACGCCGTTTCGATGGCTTTGCGTCTCTTTCGTGCTTGACAGCCGTGAGCAGGACCCTCACGCGGGAGAGGCGATCGCAGCGCGAAGTCCTCCGACGATGTCACCCGAGACCATCTCCCGCGCGAGCGCGATCGCGTTGGTGACGGCACGGGCCGACGAGCGACCGTGGGAGATGATGCACACCCCATCGACGCCGAGGAGGATCGCGCCGCCGGTCGTCTCCGGCTCCATGTAGTCGAACAGCGGCTCGAGCACGGGCGCGAGCACTTCGGCTGCGGCTTGCGTCTCGGGCGTCGACGACAGACCGGCACGGATGACTCCGAGGATCACCTCGAGGCCGCCCTCGAGCGTCTTCAGCACGACATTGCCACTGAAGCCATCGGTCACGACGACGTCGGCGGCATCGGTGGCGACGTCGTGCCCTTCCACGTTGCCGATGAAGTGCACACCCGGTGCGCCCTCGAGGAGGTGGTGCACCTCCTTCACGAAGCTCGAACCCTTCGACGCCTCCTCCCCGATCGAGAGGAGGCCGACGCGGGGCTTCGCGACGCCGAAGCGCTGGCGCGAGAACACCGTGCCCATCTGGGCGAACTGCACGAGCCACTCCGGCTGGCACTCGGCATTCGCGCCGGCGTCGAGCAGGATCGTCGGGGTCTCGCCCGGAACAGGGAGCGGTGTGGCGATCGCAGGGCGGGACACGCCACGGATGCGACCCATGCGGAGCAGTGCGCTCGCCATCGTCGCGCCCGTGTTGCCGGCGCTGACCATGGCCGACGCCTTCCCGTCTCGCACCGCCTCCGCGGCACGGACCAGCGACGAGTCCTTCTTGCGCCGCACCCCCTGCGCGCCGTCGTCGCCCATCCCGATGATCTCGGTCGCGACGATGAACGGGAACCCGCTCTCGGCAACGACGTCTTCGGGCCCGACGAGCAGCACGGGCACGCCCAGGTCGTCGACGGCCGCGCGGGCGCCTGCGATCACCTCATCGGGAGCGCGATCACCTCCGACCGCATCGAGCGCGATCGGCAGCACAGACGTGAGGCAAGTCAGCCGACGTCAGTCGACGTCGACGGCTTGGCGACCCTTGTACCAACCGCACGTGCCACAGACGGTGTGTGGCCGCTTCGCGGCGCCGCAGCGCGGGCACACGCTGCGGGCAGGGGCATCGAGCGTCCAGGCCGACGCTCGCCGGCTGCGGCTCTTCGCCTTGGAGGTCTTCTTCTTCGGGACTGCCATCGTGGATCCTTCGCGCGATCGGGCCGGAGCAGGCTAGCGAGCAGCGGGGCCCGGGTCGAACCGCGCCTGGTTGGGGAGCCTCAGGGCGTCGAGGGCGGACCACCGGGGGTCCTTCGTGTCGGCGCGGCAGGAGCAGCGAGCGTGGTTGCGATCCACGCCGCACGTCGGGCACAGCCCTGCGCAGGCCTCACGGCACAGCGGGGCGAGTGGGAGCTCGAGCGCGAGCGCATCGTGCACTGCCGGCCCGAGGTCGATGGTCTCGCCGCTGATGGGGAGGACATCGTCGTCGGCCGCGATCTCGCGTCCGGGCCGCGCGAAGACCTCGCGGATCGGTGCGACGAGCTCGCCGTGCGCCGGCCCGAGGCAGCGCCGGCAGACCGCTCGCCACGGGGCGCGCACCGTCCCCGTGAACACGATCGCGTCAGACACGGATGCGAGCTCACCTCGGATCTCGACGAGCGCGCCCTCCGGGACAGCCGCGTCGCCGACGTCGATCTCGGTCGCGCGCACCTCGACGTCGATGTGGCGCTGCTCGCCTGGATGGCGAAGCAGATCGGTGACAGGGGTGACCAGACCCTGCAGCGTGGTCACGGCTGGTCCTGATCGAAGAACACCGCTTCGTGCGCGGCGGCCGCTTCCGCCTCGTGCTCCTCGGGCTCGGGAAGGCCGGTGGGTGCGAGCCGCTCGCGCCCCGCCTGCACGGTGCGCAGCACCTTGTCGAGCACGACCTCGAACTGCGCGAGGCGTTGGTCGCAGTAGTCCTCCACTTCGTGGCGCAGGCGGCGCGCTTCGTCCTCGGCGGAGGTGACGACCTGCCGGGCGCGGTGCTCGGCGGCACGCACCACTTCGGTGCGCTGCACCATGCGCTCCGCCTGGGCGCGCGCCGCGTCGAGGATGTCGTCGCCTTCTCGACGAGTCTTCGCGAGGAACTCGTCCCGCTCGCGCAGCAGCCAGCGCGCAGCCCGTAGCTCTTCGGGCAGCCGGTTGTTGGCTTCCTCCAAGAGCTCAAGGATCTCGTCGCGGTTGATCATCGCCGACGAGGACAACGGCATCGTCTTGGCAGACGAGATGATGTCGGCGACGCGTCGCAGCAACGCCTCCGAGTCGCTCAGCCGCGGGACCGGGTGCTCTCCGGTGTCGGTGTCGTCGCGCTCACGGTTGTCGGTCATCGCGCGTACTTCTCCTGCAACCGCTTTGCCACGGGCGCAGGCACCATCGAGCTGACGTCGCGGCCGAACCGCGCCATGTCGCGGAGGAACTTCGACGCGAGGAACGAATGCGAGGAAGCCGACGGCAGGAAGACCGTGTGCATGCCGGAGACCGCGTAGTTCATCTGCGCCATTTGGAGCTCGACCTCGAAGTCGGAGGTGGCGCGCAAGCCCTTCACGATGAAGTCCACTCCCAGCTCATCGGCAAGGTCGACGACGAGACCAGAGAACATGGTGACGGACACACCCGGGATGTGGCTCAGCGACTCCTCGAGGATCGCCTCACGCTCCTCGAACGAGAACGCCGGCTCGCCCTTCTGCGGGTTGCGCATCGCCGCGACGACGACCTCGTCGAACAGGCGCGCTGCTGTCTCGATGATCTCGATGTGTCCGTTGTGAAGGGGGTCGAACGACCCCGGGTACAGCACCTTGCTCACGGTCGCTCCGTTGGATCAGCCGCTCGTGGGGGCAGGCGGAATGGGATCAGCGCTGGGCCGCCCGCGCCACGAACGCCACCACGGTACCGCCGTAGCGCTTCGATCTCGTGATCAACCAGCGGTCTCCCGGGTCGATCTCTCGATCCGACTCGATGACGACGAGCGGCGCGTCGAGCCCGTCGAGCAGGGCCGGCCAGTCGTCGAAGGCGTACGGCGGGTCCGCGAGGACGAGGTCGAAGGGCCGTCGGTGCGTGGTGATCCACCGCATGACATCGGCTCGCACGACGGTGGCCCCGGAGACGGCCGTGTGCGCGAGGTTCTCGTGGATCACCGCCACGGCCTTGGGGTCGGCCTCCACGAACACACACGACGCCGCGCCACGCGACAGGGCCTCGATCCCGAGCGCACCGCTGCCGGCGAAGAGGTCGACGACGGCAGCGCCGTCGAGCGCATCGATCGAGCGAAGGGCGTTGAACGTCGCCTCTCGCACCCGGTCACTCGTCGGACGGGTGTCGGTGCCACGAGGTGCCACGAGTCGGCGCCCCCGCGCCTTCCCGGCGACCACACGCATCGGCGGGGACCCTACTGTCGGGTCCGTGATCACGATCGTCCGCATTGACCAGCCCGCAGTGCGCAACGCGATCAACACCGAGACCGCGCAGCGACTCCTCGACTCGTTCCTCGCGTTCGAGGCGGACGACGCCGCGAAGGTCGCCATCCTCACCGGTGACGACGCTGCGTTCTGCGCGGGCGCGAACTTGAAGGACCTCCCCCGACTCCGCCCGAGCGGTCCGCTCGGGCCGACCCGCCTCCAGCTGTCGAAGCCTGTCATCGCGGCGATCGAAGGGTGGTGTGTCGCGGGTGGCCTCGAGCTGGCTTGCTGGTGCGACTTCCGCATCGCTGGTGCGAACGCTCGTCTCGGTTGCCTCGAGCGTCGCTACGGCGTGCCGCTCGTCGACGGTGGAACGGTGCGCCTGCCGCGGATCGTCGGCCTCGGGCGCGCGCTCGACCTCATCCTCACGGGGCGCGAGATCGACGTCGAAGAGGCGTTCGCGATCGGCTTGGTCAACCGCGTCACACCCCCGGGACGCGCGCTCGACACCGCGATCGAGATCGCAGAGCAGATCGCGGCATCGCCGTGGCCGGCAGTCGTCCACGACCGCCTGTCGGTGTACGAGAGCATCGGCCTCGACCTCGACGCCGCGCTGGCCAACGAAGCCGAGCACGGCGACGCGGTGATCTTCGACCCGGGATTCACGGCAGGCGTGGCGCGCTTCGCCGAGCGCAAGCGAAGCTGACGTGCAGGTCGATCTGGTCATCACGTGCATCGACTGCGGAGGGCGCGCGCACCTCATCTCCTATCCGCCCGAGGACGGCGAGTGGTACCCGGGTGACGTCGTGACGTACCGCTGCGCCGACTGCAACGACCGATGGGACCTGGTTGTGCCGGATGACGCCGAGCAGTGAGTAGGGGATCGGGCTCAGATCTGGCATCCTGGATGACCGGACGCGTGCGAAGTGCGGAGGACGTAGTGGGATTCAAGGTCGGAGACCGCGTGGTGTATCCCCATCACGGGGCAGCTGTCATCGAGCGCAAGGAGAAGCGCGAGATGTTCGGCGAGAAGGTCGAGTACCTGGTCCTGCGCGTGACGCACGGCGATCTGACGCTGATGGTGCCCGTCGAGAAGGCCGAGGAAGTCGGCATCCGGCCGCCCGTCAGCAAGGACGAAGTCGAAGACATCCTCGACGTGCTCGCCAAGAAAGACGCCCGCATGCCGTCGAACTGGTCGCGGCGCTTCAAGAACCACCTCGAGAAGCTGAAGTCGGGCGACGTGTACCAAGTCGCCGAGGTCGTGCGAAACCTCTCGCTCCGCAACCGCGACAGCGGGCTGTCGAGCGGTGAGAAGACGATGCTGATGAACGCGAGGCGTGTGCTCGTCTCAGAGCTGAGCTTCTCGCTCAACACGAGCGAAGAGGCTGTCGAGAAGAAGCTCGACGCCGTGCTCGCGTAGCAACCAACCCCGCGGTCAGCCCTTCAGCAAGAAGTCGGCTTCCTCGTCGCCCACGAACAGTCGGAGCTCGTCCGCGAGCCCGGGCTGCGCCCCGATCCCACCGGGAGCATCGACGATCTCGAACGCCGCCTCCCGAGCCGTGCCCACCATCTCCCGGTCGCGACGCAGCGACGCGAGCCGCAGGTCGCTTCGGCCCTTCTGACGCTCACCCATGATCGTCCCCTCACCTCGGAGCTCGAGGTCGACCTCTGCCAGCTCGAACCCGTCGGTCGACTTCACGAGCGCGTCGAGCCGCGCTTCAGCGCCCTCGGCGGCCCCGTCGTCGATCAGCCAGCACACCGACGCGGCCGCGCCTCGCCCGACCCGGCCGCGGAGCTGATGCAGCTGGGCGATGCCGAAGCGGCTCGCATCGAGGACGACCATCGCGGTGGCGTTCGGGACATCGACACCGACCTCGATGACCGTCGTCGCAACGAGCACATCGATCGATCCCGTGCGGAACGCCTCGAAGATCGCCGCCTTCTCCGGCGCGGGCAGACGTCCGTGCAGCAACGCGAGGCGTAGCCCCTTCAGCTCCCCCGCTTGCAGCCGATCGAACGTCTCCGTCGCCGACGCGACCTCGAGCTTGTCCGACTCCTCGATCAGCGGGCACACGACGTAGGCCTGATGCCCGGCGGCGACCTCTGCGCGCACCGCCTCCCACGCTTGCGTCGCGTCGAGCTCGCTGCGTGCCCATCTCGTGACGATCGGCGTGCGACCCGGCGGCATCTCGTCGAGCACGCTCACGTCGAGGTCGCCGTACACGGTCATCGCCGCGGTGCGGGGGATGGGCGTCGCGGTCATCACGAGCACGTCGGGCACGGCGCCTTCACGTCCCTTCGCGCGCAGCATCGCGCGCTGCTCGACGCCGAACCGGTGCTGCTCGTCGATCACCACGACGCCGAGCGAGCGCAGCGCGACCCCCTCCTGGATGAGCGCGTGCGTGCCGATGAGGAGGTCGACCGAGCCGTCCGCGAGGCCCGCCGCGATGCGGCGACGCTCGGCCGCCGTCGTGCGGTTCGTCAGGAGCTCGACGCGCAGCGGACGGTCACCGGTGAGCGTCGACGGATCGGGGACTGCGAGATCCGTGAGGAGCGAGCGCACGCCGAGCGCGTGCTGCTCCGCGAGCACCTCGGTCGGCGCCATCAGGGCGCCTTGATGTCCCCCTTGCACCGCGACGAGGAGCGCGGACACCGCGACGACCGTCTTGCCCGCGCCCACGTCGCCCTGGAGCAGCCGGTGCATCGGACGGGGCTCCGCGAGGTCGTGCTCGATCTGCTCGATGACCCGCTGCTGCGCGCCGGTGAGCGGGAACGGGAGCCGATCGTGGAACCGCTCGACGAGCGCGCCGTGCACGACGTGGCTGATGCCGACGGACTCCTGCTCGATCGCCCGCTTGCGGAGCACCAGAGCGAGCTGCACGCGCAGCAGCTCGTCGAACACGAGCCTGCGCCGCGCGGAGCGCTGCGCGTCCATCGAGTCGGGCGCATGGATCGCGCGGATCGCGCGCTCGCGGCCCTCGAGATGGAGGCGCTGGACCACCGCGGCGGGCACGGGATCGGCGATGCCGCGCACCCGCGATCGCGCGAGCGCGGTCTCGACCCATCCGGCGATCTCCCACGTGGTCAGCCCGGCCTTCTCGGACTGCGGGTACACCGGGACGATCCGACCCGTGCGATCGCCGATGAGGTCGACGACAGGATTCGTCATCGTGAGGCGCCCGCGGTACGACTCGGCGCGTCCGAACAGGGCGACCTGCAGCCCGGGATGGAGCTGGCGTTCTCGCCACGCCTGATTGAAGAACACGACCCGGAGGCGTCCCGACTCGTCACCGGTCTCGACGGTCACCATCTGCTTGCGAGTCCGCGTCGTCGCGCGGTGCGTCGACTTGACGGTGACGAGGACGAGCGCCTCCTCACCGTCCCGCAGGTCGCCGACCCGGGCCTCGTTGGTGCGGTCCACCCAACGCCTCGGGTAGTAGGTCAGGAGGTCGAGCACGGTGGACACGCCGAGCTCCTCGAGCCCGTCCGCCTTCTTGGGGCCCACACCCTTGAGCGCCGTGACCGGGATCGCGTGCAACTCGGTCAAGGTGAGCGGCGCGGGGTTCGTCGTCATCGTTGCGAAGGAGCCTAAGGCCGCATGGCCCTTGGTTGGTCCCCTTCCTGGGCCGCCGGTAACCTCGATTGGGCATGCAGGGCGTGATCAAGTCCTACGACCCGGGTACTGGTGACGGTGTGGTCGTTCGCGACTCCGATCTGTCCGAGCACGACCTGGCGTCCGATGCGTTGGCCGGTTCGGTCTTCCGCATGCTTCGCCAGGGCCAGCGCGTGATCTTCGAGCTGAACGACGACGGGCTCGCCACCCGGCTGCGTCTCGGGTCCGAGATCGACATGGGCACCCCCGGCTTCACACCGGCCGACAGCTAGCTCCCACACCCCTCATCCGTCCGGAGCACACATGACCGCCACCACCACACACAAGGCCTTGCGCGAGTGGGTCGACCATTGGGCATCGATCCTCCAGCCCGCAGCGATCGAGTGGTGCGACGGCTCGGCAGCAGAGCACGACCGGTTGTGCGCGGAGCTCGTCGAGGCCGGCACGTTCACGAAGCTCCAGAAGCGCCCCAACAGCTATTGGGCACACTCAGACCCGGGGGATGTCGCCCGGGTCGAGGACCGCACGTTCATCTGCTCGGCCACGCAAGACCAGGCCGGTCCCACGAACAACTGGCGCGAGCCCGCCCAGATGCGGGCCGACCTGCTGGCGCTGTTCACCGGTGCGATGCGCGGTCGCACCATGTACGTCGTCCCGTTCTCGATGGGGCCGCTCGGCTCCAACATCGCGCACATCGGCGTGCAGCTCACCGACTCGGCCTATGTCGCAGTGAGCATGCGGACGATGACCCGGATGGGGCAGGCGGCACTCGATGTCCTCGGCGCCGATGGTGAGTTCGTCCCCTGCGTCCACTCGGTCGGCGCGCCGCTCGAGCCCGGAGAGGCCGACGTGCCATGGCCGTGCGACGCGGAGAACAAGTACATCGTCCACTTCCCGGAGTCCCGTGAGATCTGGTCGTACGGGTCCGGGTACGGCGGCAACGCGCTGCTCGGCAAGAAGTGCTTCGCGCTACGCATTGCTTCGGTGATGGCTCGGGACGACGGATGGCTCGCGGAGCACATGCTGATCCTCAAGCTGACCTCTCCGAAGGGCGTGACGAACTACATCGCGGGAGCATTCCCGTCGGCGTGCGGCAAGACGAACCTCGCGATGCTCGTGCCGACGATCCCCGGCTGGAAGGTCGAGACCGTCGGGGACGACATCTGCTGGATGAAGTTCGGCGAGGACGGTCGGCTCTACGCGATCAACCCCGAGGCCGGGTTCTTCGGCGTCGCCCCCGGAACGGGGATGGACACGAACCCCAACGCGATGATGACGCTCGAGGAGAACTGCATCTTCACGAACACCGCACTCACGCCTGACGGCGACGTGTGGTGGGAAGGCATGACGCCCGAGAAGCCACCTCGGGCCACCGATTGGCGAGGGAACCAGTGGACACCCGAGACAGGGACGCCGGCTGCGCATCCGAACGCTCGGTTCACCGCGCCTGCGTCGCAGTGCCCCGCGATCGCGCCGGAGTGGGAAGACCCGAAGGGCGTGCCGATCTCGGCGATCTTGTTCGGTGGTCGGCGCGCGTCGGTCGTGCCGCTCGTCAACGAGGCCACCTCGTGGGAGCACGGCGTGTTCCTCGGCTCGATCATGGGATCGGAGACGACTGCCGCCGCGGTGGGCGCAGTGGGCAACCTGCGTCGCGATCCCTTCGCCATGCTGCCGTTCTGCGGGTACAACATGGCCGACTACTTCGCCCACTGGCTCGAGATCGGCGGGGCAACGCAGCCCGACAAGCTGCCTTCGTTGTTCATGGTCAACTGGTTCCGCAAGGACGCCGACGGCCGCTGGCTCTGGCCCGGGTTCGGCGAGAACAGCCGCGTGCTCAAGTGGATATTCGAGCGCGTCGCGGGCGAGGCCGACGCAGTGAAGACACCGATCGGCCTGCTTCCCACACTCGACGCGATCTCGACGGACGGTCTCGACGTGACCGAGGCCGACATGGAGAAGCTGCTGAGCGTCGACCTCGGGGGCTGGCGGGCAGAGATCCCGCTCATCGAGCAGCACTACGCCCAGTTCGGCGAGCACCTCCCGCCGGAGCTGCGGGCCGAGCTCGTCGAGCTCGGGAAGCGGCTGGCGGGCTGACCCCCTACGCTCGCGGCATGGCCGTGAGCGCGTACATCCTCATCCAGACCGAGGTGGGCAAGGCAGCCAAGGTGGCGTCCGAGGTCGGCGCCGTCGAAGGCGTCGTCGCGGCAGACGATGTGACGGGCCCGTACGACGTGATCGCGAAGGCTGAAGCGAGCACGGTCGACGATCTCGGCCGCCTCGTCGTGAGCCGGATCCAGATGATCGACGGCATCACCCGCACCCTCACCTGCCCGGTGGTCAACCTCTAGCGCCGCGCGAGCTAGGTGCGGCCCACGAGCAGGGCGCGGATCCCGAGGCCCATGATGAAGAGGCCGCCGAAGCCGTAGAGCAAGTACAAGCGGTCGCGCAGCTGCGCGCGGTACGAGTACAAGATGCCGACCGCGATGATCGCGATGAAGCCGTAGAACATGTGGAACTTCGGCGCGACCAGGCCCTCACCGCTGACGAGCGCGACGCCGAGGGCGACTTGCACGAACACGGCGAGCTCGACGAACGCCGTGAACCACCAGAGGGCCCGCATCCGCAACCACTCGAGCCAGTTCGCGGCGAGCGCCCAAGCGCCCGCGAGCCCGTTGCCGATGATGACCATCCATGCCCACCCCTCGTGGAGGTCGAGCAGGACGAGCGCGTACAGCGGAGATCAGGAGGCGGTGAGAGCCGCGGCAGCCGCCTCGGCCTGCGCGAGCGCCTCGGCGTATGCCTCGGCCGCGACATCGACGAGGTCGCTGATCTCGTCGTCGGTGAAGCCCGCGAGCCCGCGGAACTTGCGGGCCAGGTGCACCGGGTTCTCCTCCTCCTCACCTCGGAACCCGCCGAACGAGAACACCTTGTCGACGGTGCGCTGGAAGTCGAGCGCCCGCTTCTGGCGATCCGGGTCCTTCGCGGTGATGCGCCGCAGCCAGTCGGAGCCCATCTTCACGTGGGTGACCTCGTCCGCGAGCATCCAGTCCTCGCAGAAGTACAGCACCGGGTCGGCGAAGGCACCGCCGAAGTCCCGCATCGCGGTGAACACATCGATCGCAAGGCCCTCGAGCGCCCGGTTGACGCCCGCGAGGCGCAACACCGGATCCTCGTTGCACGCTGCTTCGAACAGCAGCGTCTGCTCGGCGAACTCACCGAGCTCGGTGCCCATGTGGTCGGAGAGCTTCACGGAGATCTCGACGTGGCGAGCTTCGTCCCAGCACTGCCGGGCCATGTCGAGCTTGAGCTCGAAGGGCACGTCGCCCTCGCTCGATCCGGTGTCGAAGTCCCAGCAGGTGCGGCCCGCGCCCTCGAGCGCCTGGATCTCGCCGACGAAGATGCCGTGCATGAGGCCCCGAGCGCTGTCGGGCGCCTCGGCGACCCGAGGGTCGAAGCCGTTCTCACGGCGGCGGGCCGCAACGTAGGCGTTGCGGGGATCGAAGATCGCGTCCTCGATGGTGATGCGCTCGAACCGGTCGTCTCGAGCCAGCTCCCCCGCGGGCATCAGCTTCCTCATCGACCCTTACCTCCGTGGTGTCGGATCCGCCCAGCGTACCCAACTGCTTCGCCCGGAGGGCAGCGTCGGCTGCGAGGTGGTCGTCAGAACGCGTCGGCGAGGATCGCCCGGGCATCGGACTCGCCGACCGGGCGGAGGTTCGCCTGCACTGCGCCACTCGACTGCGACATGCGCGCGACGGCGTCGAGCTCGTCCTCGTCGATGTCGCAGTCCCGCAGTCGAGTCGGGAGCCCGAGCCGCTCGACGAGCCTGGCCACGGCGCCGGCGGGATCGTCGGGATCGCCGAGCGCCTCGCCGATGCGTTGCATCTCGTCGGGGGCCACGTCGGCGTTGAATCGCATCGCATGCGGGAGGATCACCGCGTTGGCCAGCCCGTGTGGGATGCCAGTGCGTCCGCCCAGGAGCTGCGCGAGCCCGTGGTGCACTCCCATGCTGGCGTTCTCGAGGGAGCGGCCGGCAAGGGCTGCGCCGGCGAGCGCGTCGGTGCGAGCATCGACGTCGTCCGGGTCGTCGACGACTGAAGGCAACGCGCGACCGAGCCGACGGATCCCCGCGAGTGCGATCGCCTCGGCTTCGGGGGTGCGACGCGGCGAGTACGCCGCCTCGACGCAGTGCGCGACCGCGTTCATGCCGGTCTCTGCGCTCACCCGAGCGGGCATGCCGAGCGTGAGGAGCGGGTCGTACACGACGGCGATCGGCGCGGTCGTCGGCCCTCCCCCACCACCTTTGGTGTGCGTGCGCTCGTCGGTCATGCCGAAGAACGGCGTGAGCTCCGCTCCGGAGTACGTGGTCGGGATCGCGATGTGTCGGAGCGCGGGCCGATCCGCATACGAGGCCCCGGGGGTGCCCGCCTCTTGCTCGGTGAAGTAGCTCACTGCTTTGCCGAGATCTGCGCAGGAACCTCCGCCGAACGAGACGACGCCGTCGACCGCGTCACGCCGTGCTTGTTGCATCGCCGCTTGCACGGTCGTCGTCGGCACGTGCGAGCGAGTCTCGGCGAACGTGGAGACGAGCGACCGGCCGAGCAGCTTCACGATGCGCGCGCCGTCCTCGGAGTCGGCGCGCCCAGCGGTGGTGACGAGCAGGGCTCGTCGGATGCCGAGCTCCTTCGCGATCTCGGGGAGCCGGGCGACGACGCCCGAGCCGAAGTGGAGCCGCTGCGCGTACCCGGTGTGGGTCCACGCCTCGCCGAGCAGCTCGTTCACCGCACCAGCGTGTCAGGCGCCTCGAACCCCCGCTCGATCAGCACCAGCCCACCGTCGACGACGTCGATCACAGTCTGGGAGCAGTAGCCGGAAGCCGAGATGACGATCTGATCGGATCCGGTCGCGGCGCCGATCGCCGCGTTGATCGCCACGAAGTGGCTGACCACGACCGTGTCGGTCTCGATCGCGAGCAGCCGCTCGACCACCCCATCGCGCCAGCTCGTGTAAGCGTCGCCGAGGTCGGCCCACGTGCCGGCCATCGCGACATGCAGCCAGGTTGTGCGCGCTTCCATCGTGACCCCGGGCGGGGACGGGATCTCGCTCACGGCCGGCTCGACCGTGGCCGCGGTGCCCCACCGACGTTCGAGCGGTGCCGCGGTCTCGCGGCAGCGGCGCATCGGGCTCACGAGGATGGGCATCGGCCCGCGCGGCGCGACGAGATCGGCCATCGCCTCGGCCTGCGCCCGCCCCAGATCGTCGAGCCCGGGATCGAGGTCGTCGTCCCACCCTCCCGCAGCGCGGCCGTGCCGCACGAGGACGAGGCGGGTCACAGCCCTGCGAGCTTGTCTTCGTGGATGCCGGGCGGCGCTCCCTTGCGAATGAACCACTCGGTGGAGAACGCCTGCGCGAACACGTCGGGCGGCATCCGCAAGAAGAAGCTCGAGTCGGTCACCTGGCTGGCGTGCATCGTGATCGAGTCCCGCTTCTGGGCGATGTATGCCCGCACGTCGACCGCGGTCGTGATGGCCGACTCGGGCTCGCCGAACTCCACCTCCTCTGGCATCTCGGGCGGCTCGATGTCGAGCTCGGGCGCCAGCTCCCTCGCCATCTCCACCAAGCGCTGCACCGCGTCCCTGTTCATCGTCGCCTCGTACACCGAGGGCGTGCCCGCGAGCTCGGCGGCGCGGTGCCCGACGCGGTGCACCTGGATGTGATCGGGGTGGCCGTAGTTGCCGTGCGAGTCGTAGACGGTGAGGACGTCCGCGTCCTCTTCCCTCAGAAGCGCGGCGAGCCGTTCCGCGGCCTCGTCGACCGGTGCCTGCCAGAAGCAGTTCGGCTCGTGGTTCTGCTCCCACCCGTCCATGCCCGAGTCGGTGTACCCGAGGAACTCCACCCGAGCGATGCCGAGCACGGCAGCCGAGCGCATCGTCTCCGCCACTCGACGGTCGGCGAGGGTCTCACCCTCGGCGAGATCCTCGGGCACCTCACCGTGCTCGCCGCGCGTCGCGACGACGAGGACAGCGCGGTGGCCTTCGGCGACGGCGCGGGCGATCGTGCCGCCCGTCGTGATCGACTCGTCGTCCGGGTGTGCGTGGAAGCACACGAGCGTCGCCACTCCAGAGCCCCCGTCAGCGCACCGCGCCGGATTCGTGGAGCTTCGCGATCTCGTCGACGCTGAGTGTGAGCCAGTCGGCGAGCACCTCGTCGGAGTGCTGCCCGATGTTCGCAGGCGGGCGCGCCACCTCTGCCGTCGATCGTGAGAAGCGGGGTGCCGGCGCCGGCTGGGAGACACCACCGACCTCGACGAACGTCTTGCGGGCGACGTTGTGTGGGTGCGCAGCTGCCTCTCGGATCGAGAGCACCGGAGCGAAGCACACATCGGTGTGCTCCATGAGCGAGCACCACTCGTCTCGGGTCTTCGTGCGGAACACCTCGCGGAGGCGCCGCTTGAGCGCGGGCCACGCTGCGCGATCCATCTGCTTCGCGAACTCCGGGTCGTCGGACAGCCCGGTGATGCGCAAGAGCTCCGCGTAGAACTGCGGCTCGATCGATCCGATCGAGACGTACTCACCGTCGGAGCACTCGTACGCGTCGTAGAAGTGCGCGCCGGTGTCGAGGAGGTTGGTACCTCGCGTGTCGCTCCACATGCCGGTCGCGCTGAAGCCATGGAACATCGACATCAAGATGGCCGCGCCGTCGACCATCGCCGCATCGACGACCTGACCCTTCCCCGTCTTCTGCGCGTCGAGCAGCGCGCACGCGACACCGAACGCGAGGAACATCCCTCCGCCGCCGAAGTCGCCGACGAGGTTGAGCGGAGGCACGGGCGGCCCGTCCACGTTGCCGATGTACGCGAGGCAGCCGGCGAGCGCGATGTAGTTGATGTCGTGGCCGGCCCACGCGGCGTACGGACCGTCCTGACCCCAACCGGTCATGCGTCCGAACACGAGCTTGGGGTTGCGCGCGTGGCACTGCTCCGGGCCGATGCCGAGGCGCTCCATCACACCGGGACGGAAGCCCTCGATCAGCGCATCAGCGCTCTCGACGAGCTTCAGGACGGTCTCGACGCCGTCGGGGTTCTTCAGGTCGACGGCGATCGAACGACGCCCGCGGCCCATCACGTCGTAGTAGGGCGGCGGCGAGTCGGGGTTGCCGGACGCCCGCTCCGCACGATCGATGCGCACGACGTCCGCGCCCATGTCCGCGAGCAACATCGCGCAGAACGGACCGGGGCCGATGCCCGCAACCTCGATGATGCGATATCCGGTGAGCGGTCCGGCCATCGGGCGTGCCTCCTGCGCGTACGTGGTGTGGGATCGCCGCGACTCTACGCCGGGTGGGACCAGGCTCCCGAGGGCTACCGTCGCATCGTGACCGTCTTCGGTGTGCACGCCGGGCTCCAGAACACGTCGATGAGCGCGCTGCGCTCGGTGTGGCGCCGCGTGGAGGACCTCGGGTTCGGCTGGATCTCTGTCTGGGACCACTTCTACTCGGCGACCCTCACCGAAGGCGCCGAGTGCCTCGAGGCGGTCTCGACCCATGCGGCGCTCGCGTGCGACACGAGCAAGGTGCGGTGTGGATCACTCGTGTACTCGATCGGCTATCGCCATCCGGCTGTCCTGGCGAACGCCATCGCGACGATCGACCACATCAGTGGCGGTCGGGCCGACATCGGGCTCGGCGCCGGCTGGAGCGAGATCGAGTATCGGGCCTATGGCATCCCGTTCCCGCCGGTGCGCGTGCGCATGGACCAGCTGGAGGAAGCGATCCAATGCGTTCGTGGCTTGCTGCGCGACGAAGTCACGGACTTCAAGGGTGAGTGGTTCGAGCTGCACGAGGCGCGCTGCGAGCCGAAGCCCGTGCAACCGGCCCTCCCCATCTGGATCGGCGGGCAGGGCGAGAAGCGCACATTGCGGATCGCGGCGCAGTGGGCTGACGGGTGGAACGTCCCGTTCGTCGATCCCGACACGTTCGCCCGCAAGCGCGGGGTGCTCCAGCAGCATTGCGACGCCGTCGACCGGGACCCCGACGACATCCGCACGTCGGTGAACCTCGGGCTCGCGTGGACGGAGGACAGCCTGCGTACGCAGTTCGGTGGGCTGGCGGACTTCGTGCGACCAGGCGTGCTGGGTGGCAGCGACCAGGAAGCGCTCGACCGCATCGGGGAGTACGTCGACGCGGGAGCCGACCAGGTGAACATCGCGCTGCGGGCACCCTTCGACCTCGACGCCGTCGAACGGCTCGCCGTCGCGCTCTCGCTCTGCTGAGCGAGCGGTGCGGAGCGAGCAGTGCTGACCGACCCGCTCACCGGCGCGACCACGGTCGTCGTCAGTTCCCGGCAGGCGCGACCCAACCTCCCCGCCGGCGGGTGCCCGTTCTGCGTGGGTGGCCTCGAGGCGCCCGAGGCGTATGTGGTCCGCTCGTTCACGAACCGCTTCCCTGCGATGCCCGACGAGCGGTGCGAGGTCGTGCTCTACACGCCAGACCATGACGCGTCGTTCGCGTCACTCGGAGTCGAGCGAGCGCGGCGCGTCGTCGACCTGTGGGCCGACCGGAGCGCCGCACTGGGCGGGCGCGACGACGTGGCCTACGTGCTGGTGTTCGAGAACCGAGGCAGCGAGGTCGGGGCGACGATCGATCATCCGCACGGTCAGATCTATGCGTTCGAAGAGGTGCCGCCCGGGCCTGCACGCGAGGGTGACCTCGACGCCGACCGCGCCCGAGTCGGCGAGCCGAGGCACGTTGCGACCGTCGGCGCGTGGAGCGCGTGGGCGGCAGCTGCCTCTGCATGGCCGATCGACCTTCGGCTCGCGACGGACGACGGGGTCGCCGACCTCCCCTCACTCGACGACAGAGGTCGCGACGGCCTCGCGGGCCTCCTCGTCGACGTGGTCGGTCGCCTCGATGCCCTGTACGACCGACCGCTGCCGTACATGCTCTGGTTCCACCAGCGGCCCTTCGACGGCGACGAGTGGAGCGGTCCGCCTCTGCACGCGCACCTCGTGTCGCCGTGGCGGAGCGCCGGCGTCTCGCGCTACATCGCTGCGGGCGAGCTCGGCTCCGAGGTGTACTTCAACCCGGTCCCGCCGGAGAGCGCAGCCGCGGCGCTGCGCGCGTCTGCGACGTGATCGTCGCTCGCGCGCCGGGGCGCGTGAACCTCATCGGCGACCACACGGACTACACGGGCGGTCTCGTGCTGCCGATGGCGATCGATCGATGGACCGAGGTGCGTGGCGAGCGTCGCGGCCACGAGGTCACGCTCCGGTCAGCCGATGCTGCTGCGCCCGCGGTCGTTCCGATCGACGTCCAGGAGCCGGAGTGCGTCGAGCCCCAGTGGGCTCGCTACGTCGCAGGCGTCGTCGCGGAGCTGCGACCTTCGACGGGCTTCACCGGGGATGTGTCGACGACGATCCCGATCGGCGCGGGCCTCTCGTCGAGCGCGGCGCTCGAAGTTGCGGTCGCACTCGCGCTCGGGGCAGGCGGCACGACGCTCGCGCTGGCGCAGTCGTGCCAACGCGCCGAGCAGCGAGCATCGGGCGTGCCGTGCGGGATCATGGACCAGCTCGCGTCCGCTGGTGGCGTCGAGGGTGCGGCGCTGCTGATCGATTGCCGATCACTCGACATCACACCGATCGAGCTGCCGGACGAGCTCGACGTCGTGGTGGTCGACACCGGCACGCCGCGGATGCTCACCGCGTCGGCCTACGAAGACCGCGTGCGCGCCTGCGCGGAAGCCGAGCGGATCATCGGGCCGCTGCGCGACGCAGGGATCGACGACCTGTGGCAGATCAGGGACGAGCGGGTGCGCGCTCGCGCCCGCCATGTGATCTCGGAGAACGAACGCGTCGACTGGTTCTCTCGGGCGATCCGTGCACGAGCCTTCCGCGACGCCGGCCTGATGATGGACGAGAGCCACACGAGCCTGCGAGACGACTACGAGGTGTCGACCCCGGAGCTCGACCGATGGGTCGAGACCTTGCGCTCGATCCCAGGCGTCTATGGCGCACGCCTCACGGGCGCGGGCTTCGGCGGCTGCGTCGTCGCGCTCGCGGAGAGAGGAGCGGTGCGCGACATGGGCTGGATCGTGCGGCCTGTCGGTGGAGCGAGCGTCACAGATCGCTGAGCTGCGCCGTGAGCCGCATGAGCGCGCCCGGTGTGCGCACGCCCCACCAGAACAGGTCCTTGCCGTCGACGAGCCGCACAGGCGCGATCGCTCGGAGCTCCGCCTCGTGGCGCCCACTGAACGGGTACGGCTCCGACGGCGCGAGGACGACGTCGGCTGGCGGCACCTCGTCGAGCGAGATCTCGGGATAGCGATCGTCGGCCTCCGCGAACACGTTCGCGACGCCGAGGCGTGCGAGCAGCGACGAGCCGTACGTCTCGCGGTTCATCGTCATCCACGGTCGCCGCCAGATCGGCACGAACGCTCGGACGCGCTGCGGGACCGCCTGAAGGAGCGCCGGGGAGACGTAGTCCTGTGCCACCGCGTCGGCCAGCGCGGTCATCGCGATCGGCACGTCGTCGACGCCCGCGATCCGCACCACGTGCACCGTCAGTCCTGCACGCGTCAACGCGTCGAAGTCCTCTTTGCGGTTCTCTTCGTCGTTCACCACGACGAGATCCGGGGCGAGCGCCACGATGCGGGCGATGTCGGGATCCTTCGTGCCGCCGACGTGCGGGAGCTCGGGGTGCTCGCAGAAGCGCGTGACCGCGACCGGGGTGATGCCCCACGCGAGCAGCGTCTCAGTGACCGACGGGACGAGGCTGACGACCCGCACTACAGGCGGTTGAGCAGCTCGGCCTTCTTCGCGTCGTACTCGGCCTGCGTGATCGCGCCCTTGGTGAGCAGGTCGTGGAGCTTCGCGAGCTGCTCCGTCGCGTCACCGGACGCAGCAGCGCTCGGGGCCGCCGGCGCAGGAGGCGGCGGGAGGTTCGAGGCCGCTGCCGCACCCGCCGCTGCGGCGGCGCGCCGTGCCGGCTTCTCCTCGTACTGGTTCGCCTGCTCGTGGATCTCCTTCCCGACGAGCTCGGGTTTGCGGATGTCGCTGAAGCGGCTCTGACCGTCCTTGCCGCCGGATTCGATGAGGAGGTCGCCGGCGCCGACGATGCGCTCCCAGATCGACTGCTTGAAGTTGACGTTCATGATCCGCTCGAGCGGGATCTCGACGCCGGACTTCGCGAACATGCCCTGGCGGAAGATGACGCGATCGTTCGTGACGGTGAAGCTCGTCGTCGTCCACTTCGAGTACCGCACTGCCGCGTTGACGCCGAGGCCGAGGAAGGCGATCAGGGTCACCCACTGCATCCAGTCCTGGCCGCTGACGTTCCAGAGCACGAGGCAGAGAAGCGTCACCCCGAGCCACACGATGATCGTGGGCACGATGTACATCCAGTGAGGCTTGAGATCGAGGACGATCTCCTCGCCGTCGTTGAGCAACCGCGTCGGGTAACCCACGGCGCGCACTCTATTCCCGAGTCGAGCTCATACGAGCTCTCATGCCCAGCCCAGCTCGGCGAGGCGGTTGTCGTCGATGCCGAAGTGATGCGCGACCTCGTGGATCACCGTCACGCGCACGTGGCGCACGACGTCGGCCTCGGTCGCGGAGATCGCACAGATCGGCAGTCGGTAGATCGTGATCCGGTCGGGCATCACCATCCCCGCGTACCCGTTGTCTCGCTTGGTCAACGGCACGCCTTGATAGAGGCCGAGCAGGTTCGCTTGGCGCGATCGGTCCTCGACGAAGACCGCGACGTTGTCCATGCGCGCGCCGAGCTCGGGAGGGATGCCGTCGAGCGCCTCGGCGACGAGCTCTTCGAACCGCTCCGGCGACACGACCACGATCGGGACCCTACCGACGGCCCCGGCGCCGTCCGCTGCCGCATCCCGTTTGCTGACGCGCTTTCCACAGCGTGACGGCCGTCACGCACACCTCGTCCACAACGTCTCCACAGGAGTGTCCACAAGTTATCCAGAGATGTCGAAAGTTGCCGAAATTCTCTTGACGGTTGTGTTGCGAATCGGCAAAGTGACGCCACCGGATGCGCAATGCACCGCACGCCGCACGGGGAGACCCGGGTGGCGGGCAGCACGCAGCAGGGTGATGAGCCCGAAAGCGAGCGCCCGGCTCGGGGGAAGCGGGGGCTGTGGGGCGAAAGCCAGGCAGAGCTCGTGGCTCTCGGGCGGGGTGGTGCGGAGGTGTGCGGGACGAGTCACGTCGAAGGCGTCGCCCACCGCCGGGTGGGTCCACGAAAGTGGGCAGGCACGGCGGCCAGGGGGCGCCCGGAGCGCCGGAGTGCCGCGAGGTGCGACGGAAGCGACGAGACGTGGAACGGGGTGCGGCCCCGAGGAGTGCGGACGGCTTCGGCCGGAAGGCTACTCGGGGCCGAACCGCGTTTTGCCCAGGCTCCGCCCCCGCCCACCTTGCGTTCGCGGTGTTTTCCACAGGCCCTGGGGACAGTGACATGACCGGTCGCGGGCAGTGCACCACCCCCTCCCTATGGTGATCCGATGGACGCGGTGACCTGATGGACGCGGTGAACTGATGGACGCGGTGACCTGATGGAGCTGCTCGACGACCTCGACGCGGACCAGCGCGCCGCGGTGACCAGCCCCGGGGCGCCGCTGTGCATCCTCGCCGGCCCCGGAGCCGGCAAGACCCGGGTCCTCACGCGCCGGGTGGCGCATCGGCTCGCGACAGGCACCGCCGACGCGGGCCACGTCCTGGTCATCACGTTCACCCGCAAGGCTGCGAGCGAGCTCAGCGCCCGCCTCGGGGCGCTCGGATTGCGCGGGCACGCCCACGCAGGCACGTTCCACGCCATCGCCCTCGCGCAGCTGCGGCAGCGCTGGCACGAAGCGGGCACCGCTCCCCCGACGATCCTCGATCGCAAGGTCGGGCTGCTCGCTCCACTCGTCAGCCAGGCCACCAAGCGCGGGGGCGCCTCCCAGTACGTGCAGCCGGCCGATGTCGCCGCCGAGATCGAGTGGGCGAAGGCGCGCATGATCAACCCGGGCGCGTACGCGGCCGCGTGCGACGAAGCGGGCCGTCGTCCCCCGCTCGCAGCGACGCTCGTCGCATCGATCTACGAGCGCTACGAGCGTCAGAAGCGGGAGCGCTCTCTCATCGACTTCGACGATGTCCTCATCCAATGCGCACGAGCGATGCGTGACGATCGCGACTTCGCCGCCGTGCAGCACTGGAAGTTCCGCCATCTGTTCGTCGACGAGTTCCAGGACATCAACCCCCTGCAGCTGCACTTGCTCGAAGCGTGGCGCTCCGAGCGTCCCGACCTCTGCGTCGTCGGAGATCCGGATCAGGCGATCTACGGCTGGAACGGAGCCGACACGAGCGCGCTCACCGACTTCGCGCAGCGCTACCCCGGCTGCACGATCGTGCGCCTCGACACCAACTACCGGTCGTCACCCCAGATCGTCCGGCTGGCATCGAGCGTGCTCGAGCGCCCGGTGCGGCGCACCGTGCAGGGCGACGGTCCGGTGCCGTCGATCACCGCGTTCCCCACCGACGCCGCGGAGGCCGCTGCTGTCGCGCGTCGCCTTCGTGACCGGCGCGGGCCGACGATGGGATGGCGTCACCTCGCGGTCCTCGCCCGCACCAACGCGCAGCTCGCAATCCTGGAAGAAGCGCTGCGGGCGGCGCGCGTCCCCTGCCGCGTGCGCGGGGGTGGCAGCCTGCTCGAGCAACCCGAAGTGCGTTCGTGGATCCGCGATCCCCGCCATCGCGGCGCACACCCGCTCGCTCCCCGCCTCGCCGACCTCGAAGCGATCCTCGACGACGTCGACGACGAGGGCGACGACGAGCAGGCGCGCGTCGGCGATGGCCTCGCCGACGAGCGCCGACGCAACCTCGCCGAGCTCGTGCGCCTCGCCCACGAGTACCTCGCGCTCGACCCGACCGGCACCTCGGACGGCTTCGCCGACTGGATCGGCGCGATGTTGCGCACCGACGACATCTCCGCGGACGCCGACGCCGTCGACCTCGTCACCTTCCACCGCGCGAAGGGGCTCGAATGGCCGGTGGTCGTCGTCACGGGGCTCGAGCGCGGGCTGGTCCCGATCGGTCAGGCGACCTCGTCCGAAGCGCTCGCCGAAGAGACGCGACTGCTCTACGTCGCGCTCACACGCGCAGAGCGCGAGCTGCACCTCACGTGGGCCGAGCAGCGCACCTTCGGCGCTCGGGCGGTCAACCGCTCACCGTCGCCGCTCCTCGCCGGCATCGAGGCCGAATGCGAGGCCATGCGCACCGGCGTGCCGGCGAGCGACAGCCGCGCGTCGGCACGAGCAGCGCGGCGCACGCTCGAAGCAGCACGCGAGCGCAGCAGCTCGGGACACGATCCGTTGCTGCACGCCCTGAAGGAGTGGCGCCGAGCGCGCGCGAGGGCCGCGGAGACGCCCGCGTACACGATCTTCGACGACAAGACGCTCGCGGCGATCGTCGAGACGCGGCCGCGCACGAAGACCGCGCTGCGGGCAGTGCCCGGCATCGGACCAGTGAAGCTCGAGCGCTACGGCGACGAGGTGCTCGACCTCGTGTCGTCGTTTGCTTGAGGGCCGTTCACCTGCGCGCGCATCTGCTCGAACTTCGAGAAGTCGACCGAGATGAAGAGCGCCTCGCCCTCGGCGCACACCACGTCTCCGTTGCGGAGCACGCCCTCCGTGTAGATCTTGCGGCCGTCGACGCGAGCGACCCGAGCGGTGAAGTCGAGGTCGGTGTGCAACGGCGTCGGGCTGCGGTACTTGATCGAGAGGATGCCGGTCATGCCCGGCGCGCCCGCGAGCGACTGCGTCATGCCGAGCACCTCGTCGAAAGCCGCAGCGATGTGACCCCCGTGCACGCATCCGGGCGGGCCCTCGTAGGCGGCACCCCAGCGCACGCGCCCGCGCACCTCGTCGCCGTCCAGCTCCATCTCGACGGGAGGCGCGAGCGGGTTGGCACGACCGAACACCGGCGAGAAGTCGAAGAACCCGAACGTGTCGCCCGCGTTCGCGACCTCGGCCCATCCCTCGACCGTGCGGCCCCGAGGTTGTGCTCGGAGGAGCTCGGCAAGCGCCTCGGCCTGATCGGCGGCATCGACGAGCGCGTCGTGCGGTGCCTGCGTGTCCATCAGGCACTCGATCGCGACGCGAAGCGCGTCCGCGAGGCGATGCAGATCCGCACGCCGAGGCGAGATCTCGGCATCGGCCGAGAGCATGAACCGCTCGTGGTACGGCGAAGGGTCGGTGAGATCAGCCACGGTCACCCGCGATCGTCGAAGTCGATGACGAGGGGCGCGTGGTCGGATGGCTGCGTGCCCTTCCGCGCGTTGCGATCGATGAGACCCCACCGCACCCGCTTCGCCATCGACTGGCTGGCGAGCATCAGGTCGATGCGCATGCCGCGCCCTTCGTGGAAGTCGCCTGCTCGGTAGTCCCACCAGGAGAACAGTCGGTCTTCGGTGTAGAGCTCACGGAACACGTCGACGAGACCCCACTCCTCGATGTCCTCGAGCGCCGCGCGCTCCGCGGGGCTCGTGTGCGTCGTGTCGACGTACTTCGCGGCGTCGTACACGTCGCGGTCCTCCGGCGCGATGTTGAAGTCGCCGCAGACGATCACGTCGTCGTCGGGCACCGACGTCGCCGCGACGTGCGCGCGCAGCCGCTTCAACCACGCGAGCTTGTACTGGTACTGCTCGTGGTCGATCGACCGGCCGTTCGGCACGTAGACCGAGGTGATGCGCACGCCGCCGCACGTCGCCGTGACGAGCCGCGCCTCGGCGTCTGCGGGCGCACCGTCGTGGAAGCCCGCGACCACGTCGTCGAGGCCGACACGGCTCAGGATCGCGACGCCATTCCACCGCCCTTCCCCGACGTGCACCGCTTCGTAGCCGAGCGCTTGGAAGGTCATCGCGGGGAATGCCGAATCGGCGAGCTTGGTCTCCTGCATGCACACGACATCGGGGTCGCCGATGGACAGCCACTCCTCGACCCGCGGCAGCCGAGCCTTCAGCGAGTTGACGTTCCACGTGGCGACGCGCACGAGGTCGACCTTACCCGGGGCACCAGTAGCCTCCTCCGGGTGCAGGCAGTGGTCTGGAGCGACTACCTGTGCCCGTGGTGCTACCTCGGGCGCGATCGCACCGCGTTGTTCGAGCGACTGGGTGTCAGTGTGACCCCGCTTCCCTACGACCTGCATCCCGAGCTTCCCCCTGTCGGACGGCGCGTGTCGAGGAACGGGCGACTTGCGGAGGTGCTCGCGTACATCGGGACCGAATGCGACACCGTCGGCCTCCCGTTCAACCCGCCCGAGCACATCCCCAACACTCGGCTCGCGTTGCGGGCGGCAGAGGTCGTGCGGACGCAATGGCCCGAAGCGTTCCCGGCCGTCGATCGGGCGCTGTTCGAAGCGGTGTTCGTGACCGGCGAGGACATCGGTGACGCTGCCGTGCTGGGACAGGTGCTCGCCCGGACAGGCGTCGATGCGCAGGCGGTGACCGCCGCACTCGATGCGGGTGAGGGCATCGCAGAGCTCCGCGCGTCGATGGAGGCCGCGCACGAGGCAGGCGTGAGCGGCACGCCGGCGTGGCTCCTCGACGGCCGGCTGCTGATCCCCGGCGTGCAGGATCACGAATCGATCGCGATCTGGGTCGAGCGGATGAGCAAGCCTCGAACCTCAGGCTGACGGCGCAGCAGCCTTCTTCGCAGCAGCCTTCTTGGGAGCGGCCACCTTCTTCGCGGAAGGTGCCGCTGCCTTCTTCGCCACCGCCTTCTTCGGCACCGCCGCCTTCTTCACCGGAGCGTGCCTTGCGGGAGCCTCCTTCGCGGCAAGTTCCTTCGGCGCGCTCTCCTTCTTCGCTGCGGCCTTCTTCGCCGCACCCTTCTTCGCCGCGGCCTTCTTCGGGGCGGCCTTCTTCGGGGCGGCCTTCTTCCCGACCGCCACCGCGTCCGGCTTCACGACACCATCTGGCTCGAAGCCGGGCAGCGCGAGGTCGACGCCACGACGGCCCGCCGCGATCGACACCACGGTGAACGGCAACGTCGCTCCGAGCGTGAGCACCTCGCGGGCGCTCCGCGGCGCCGGCTTGCCGAGGTAGCGAAGCGGGATGTAGCAGCGCACGGACTCTGCAGTCGCGTACGCGCCGTGCGACGAGAACGACTCGACGGTCGCGTCGATCGACGAGCCCACGGGATGGTGCGCGACGAACTCGACGAACGGAAGGAGGGGATTCAGGGCGTCGGCCGGCTTGCGCTTCTGATCGACCGCAGCAGCAGGCTTCGCCGCGGCGGCCGGCTCGGCCGCCTTTCGCTTGGACGGCGGGGGCGTCTTCGGCACGGGCATCGGCGCGGACGCCGCGGCCGACGGTCGCCCGGCAGACTTCTTCGCCGGGGCGCGTTCCACCTTCTTCGCGGTGCGCACCGCACGGCGACTGGTCGGACCGCGCACCGGGCTGCGGAGCACGAACACCCAGCCCACGTGGGGAACTGGCTTGCCGCCCATCAGACGGCCCTCGTCGAAGAGCCACTCGTACTCGCCGTGGAACTCCTGGAAGCTGTCGTTCGACAGCACCAACGCGTCGGCCTTGTCCGCGATCTGGAGCACGAACGCGTCGCCGCGACCGATCGCGCCCGCCGGCGGTGACACGAGCTCGTTCTCGTCGATCGCGGTGTCGAACGCAGCGACCTCACCCTTGTCGATGCGATGACCGAACGTGGCATCGACCACGACGGTGACGGTGTGGTCGGGGTTCTCGGCCATGAAGGCTCGCACCGCTTCGTCGAGCTGTTTGAGGCTCGGGTGGGAGCGGCCTTCGGTTGCGATGTTCGAGCCGTCGACGACGACGTGGCGGGGCAGGTTCCGGGCCATGGCGGCCCTCAGTCAACCATCCCTCGGCGGGACGCCCCGCCACAGGGCCCGCCTAAGGTGCCAGCCATGGACGATCTCACCGGCGACGTGACGGGCGAGGTGACCGAGCTCCTCCAGCAGCTCATCCGCAACGCATGCGTCAACGACGGCACGGAGGAGTCGGGGGGCGAGACGGCGAGCGCCGATGTCCTGGCCACCTACCTGGAGGGCACGGGCCTCGACCTCGAGCAGTTCGAAGCAGCTCCCGGCCGAGCAAACCTCGTGGCTCGCATCGAGGGATCCGACCCCTCCGCCCCGAGTCTGCTGCTGATGGGCCACACAGACGTCGTGCCCGTGAACGAAGAGCGCTGGCGGCACGATCCGTTCGGGGGCGAGGTCATCGACGGCGAGGTGTGGGGACGCGGGGCCGTCGACATGCTGAACCTCACCGCCTCGATGGCAGTCGCCTTCAAGCACCTCGCGACGTCTGGGTTCAGGCCCAAGGGCACGCTCATCTACCTCGGTGTGGCCGACGAGGAGGCGCTGGGCACCTACGGCGCTGACTACCTCGTGCAGCACGAGCGCGATCACGTCGTCGCGGACTACGTCCTGACCGAGGCCGGGGGGTTCCCGATGGATCTCGGCGCGGGCGTGCGCCTGCCGGTCATCGTCGGCGAGAAGGGCACGTTCTGGAGCACGTTGCGGGTCACCGGTACCCCGGGCCACGCGTCGATGCCGCTCCGCACCGACAACGCGCTGGTCAAGGCCGCCGAAGTCGTGCGCCGCCTCGCGGAGTACAAGCCGGAGACGCAGCTCCACGACACCTGGCGAAGGTTCGTCACCGACATCGGGCTGCCCCAGGAGATCGTGGACCAGCTGCTCGATCCCGACCAGCTCGTGGCGCTGTGCGACGAGCTTCCGCTCGCGATGGCCCGTGAGTTCCACGCATGCACGCACACGACGTTCGCGCCGACGATCATCCACGGCGGCACGAAGACGAACGTCATCCCCGACACGATCGACCTCACGGTCGACATCCGCACGTTGCCCGGCCAGGGCGAGACCGAGGTGCGAGCGATGCTCGACGAAGCGCTCGGCGACCTCTCGGGCTCGGTGCAGCTCGTGTCGTTCAACGACGACGGGCCGACCGCGTCACCGTTCGACACGCCGATGTGGGACGCGATGGAACGCGTCAGCCGCGGCTTCTATCCCGACGGCAAGCTCGTCCCGTTCCTCACCGTCGGCGGCACCGACGCTCGCTTCTTCCGCCGCGCCGGCGCTGCGGCGTACGGCTTCGGCCTGTTCAGCCGCAACATGACCTTCGAGGACTATGGCGTCATGTTCCACGGGGACGACGAGCGCGTCGACCAAGAGTCACTCCGCCTCTCGACCGAGATGTGGCACGCCCTCGCGACCGACTTCCTGGGCTGACGTCGTTGACTGATGGAGTGATCGAAGCCGTGCTGTTCGACTTCGGTGGCGTCGTGCTGACGAGCCCGTTCGAGGCGTTCTCCCGCTACGAGGCCGAAGCCGGCGTGCCCGACGGCCTCCTCCGTACGCTCAACTCCACCAATCCCGACACCAACGCGTGGGCGCAGCTCGAGCGCAGCGAGGTGACGATCGACGAGTTCTGCGCGCTGTACGAAGCCGAAGCCGCAGCGGCGGGCCACACGATCGAGGGCAGTCGCGTCCTCGAGGCCCTCGCCGGAGACCTTCGACCCGAGATGGTCGAGGCGGTGCGGCGCTGCGCGGCGCGGCTGAAGACTGCCTGCCTCACCAACAACTTCATCACCACGCCCGGGCACGTCGATCGCGAACAGCAGATGGCCGACGTGATGTCGCTGTTCCACGTCGTCGTCGAGTCGAGCAAGGTCGGCGTCCGCAAGCCCGATCGTCGCTTCTACGAGATGGCGTGCGAGCTGCTCGACGTGAAGCCCGAGGAGTGCGTGTTCCTCGACGACCTCGGCATCAACCTCAAGCCCGCGAAGGCGATGGGCATGACGACCATCAAGGTGCTGAACGCGCCCCAAGCGATCGCCGATCTCGAAGCCGTCGTCGGCTTCCCGCTGTCCTGACCGTTTGCTCACTCGACCCACCTGAGACGTGGTGCAGTGAGCAAACGGTCGGTCAGAGCCCCG
This sequence comes from Acidimicrobiales bacterium, assembly GCA_035497855.1. Lineage (GTDB taxonomy): Bacteria > Actinomycetota > Acidimicrobiia > Acidimicrobiales > DATKAS01 > DATKAS01. The sequence goes on along the minus strand of DATKAS010000268.1, from coordinate 7,549 downwards.
CGAAGGCTTCGTCGAGCAGGTCGGTCAGCTCTTGGGCATGGATGACGCCTGAACCGGTCGCTGGGCTGCCCGACTCGATGCGGCACACCTGCCGCACCTTGTAGCCGGCGTTCTCGATCTCGTGGCTGCGGTCGTACATGAACCGCCATGGGCCCATGTTCTCGGGCTCCTCCTGCAACCACACCACCTCGCGTGCCTGCTCGTATCGACGGAGGATGTCGACGAGCTGGTCACGCGGGAAGGGGTAGAGCTGCTCGACCCGCACCACCGCGACCGGCGCGTCGATCTCGTCACGCCGACCGATCGCGTCGTACGCGACCTTTCCCGAGCAGAAGATGATCCGCGTCACTGCAGACGGATCGGCGATCGTCGGGTCGTCGAGCACCTCTTGGAACGAGCCGTGCGTGAGCTCGTCGATCGACGACCGTGCCTGCTTCGCTCGCAGCAGCGACTTGGGCGTGAACACGACGAGTGGCTTGCGGATCTCCCGCATCACCTGGCGGCGAAGCAGATGGAAGTACTGCGCCGGCGTCGTGGCGTTGACGACCTGGATGTTGTCCTCTGCGCACATCGTGAGGAACCGCTCGATGCGAGCCGACGAGTGCTCAGGACCTTGCCCCTCGTAGCCGTGCGGCAGCAGCATCACCAGCCCGGACGTCTGCTGCCACTTGTCTTCGGCCGCCACGAGGAACTGGTCGATGATGATCTGGGCGCCGTTCACGAAGTCGCCGAACTGCGCCTCCCACGCGACGAGGGCCTCCTTGTGCACGACCGAGTAGCCGTACTCGAACCCGACTGCCGCGTACTCGGACAGCAGCGAGTCGTAGATCCAGAGCTTCCCCTGGCTCTCGTCGAGCGAAGCGAGCGGCACGTACGTCCATCCGGTGTGGTAGTCGACCAACGCGGCATGGCGCTGGCTGAAGGTGCCGCGCTGCGTGTCTTCACCGGTGAAGCGCACGTCGGTGCCGTCGAGCAGCAACGAGCCGAGCGCGAGCCCTTCGGCGGTGGCCCACTCGACGTGGCCTTCCTCGTAGAGCTGGGTGCGCGTCTCGAACTGCTTCGCGAGCTTGGGATGGATCGTGAACCCCTGGGGCACGGACGTGAGCCCGGCGAACACCCGATCGAGCGTGTCTCGATCGACTCCCGTCGGGATGTGCGGTAGCACCCCGAGCGGAGCGGGAGGGCGCGCGGCCTTCGTGCCCTTCGGCGGCGCCGACTGCCGCGTCTCGTCGAGCGCGACCTGGAGGCGGCGCTGGAAGTCGTCGAGTGCTTGCTCGGCCTCGTCGAGGGTGAGCTCACCGCGCTTCACGAGCGCCTCGGTGTAGAGCTTTCGCACCGAGCGGCGCTCGTCGATGAGCTTGTACATGACGGGCTGCGTGTAGCTCGGGTCGTCGCCTTCGTTGTGCCCGTGGCGCCGGTAGCACACCATGTCGATCACGACGTCTTTGTGGAACGTCTGCCGGAACGCGTAGGCGAGGCGCGCGACCCGTAGGCACGCCTCGGGGTCGTCCCCGTTCACGTGGAAGATCGGCGCCTGGATCATCTTGGCCACATCGGTCGCGTACTGCGACGAGCGCGCATGCTCGGGCGCTGTGGTGAAGCCGAGCTGGTTGTTCACCACGAGGTGGATCGTGCCGCCCACCCGGTAGCCCGTGATGTCGCTCATGTTGAGGCACTCGGCTACGACTCCCTGCCCGGCGAACGCGGCGTCGCCGTGCATCAGGATCGGCAGCACCGAGTACGAGCCAGGGCGATCGATGAGGTCTTGCCTCGCGCGCGCCATGCCGCCGACGACGGGGTCGACGGCTTCGAGGTGCGACGGGTTGGCGGCGAGCTCGACCTTGATGTCCGCGCCGGACGGGCTCACGAACTTGCCGGTCGCGCCGAGGTGGTACTTCACGTCGCCCGAGCCCTGCATGGAGGACGGGTCGACGTAGCCCTCGAACTCCTTGAAGATCTGGTCGTACGACTTCCCCACGATGTTGGCGAGGACGTTGAGCCGGCCGCGGTGCGGCATGCCGAGCACGATGCCGTCGAGGCCCTCGTCGGCGGCCGACGACAGGATCGAGTCGAGGATGGCAATAGCCGACTCGGCACCTTCGAGGCCGAATCGCTTCTGGCCCACATACTTCGTCGCGAGGAACTTCTCGAACGCCTCGGCAGCGTTCAGGCGCGACAGCAGATGGAGCTGCTCCTCGTGGCTGAGCGCGAATCGCACGCCCTCGACTTGCTCCTGGATCCACCTCTGCTCGGCCGTGTCCTGGATGTGCATGTACTCGATGCCGATGGTGCGGCAATACGCGTCGCGGAGGATGCGCAGGATCTCGCCGAGCTCGAGCTGCTCGACGCCACCGAGGCCACCGGTGAGGAACTCGCGCTCGAGGTCCCAGATGGTGAGGCCATAGGTCGCGGGGTCGAGCTCGGGCTCCATCCGCGGGGCCTTCCACTTCAACGGATCGAGATCGGCGATGAGGTGGCCACGCACGCGGTACACGCGGATGAGCGTCGCGACCATCATCTGCTTGACGAGGCGCGCATCCTCGTGGTCGGCGGGGTTCACGTCCCTGCGCCACCGCACGGCCTCGTACGGGACGCCGAGCGACGTGAACGCCGCATCGTAGAAGCTCCCCTCGCCCATCAGCAGCTCGTGCACGCGCTTGAGGAACATGCCCGACTCCGCACCTTGGATGATGCGGTGGTCGTACGTCGACGTGATCGTGACGACCTTCGACACGCCGAGGTCGGCGAGCGTGCGCTCGTCAGCGGCCTGGTACTCCGCCGGGAAGTCGATGGAGCCGACGCCGACGATGACGCCCTGGCCGGGCATGAGCCGTGGCACGGACTGCACCGTGCCGATGGTGCCGGGGTTCGTCAGCGTGATCGTGGCGCCCTGGAAGTCCTCGACGGTGAGCTTGTTCGTGCGCACCTTGCGGATGAGGTCTTCGTACGCGGCCACGAACTCGGCGAACGACATCGCTTCTGCCGCCTTGACGACCGGCACCACGAGGGTGCGGCTGCCGTCGGACTTCTCGACGTCGACGGCGAGGCCGAGGTTCACGTGGTCGTGATGGATGACCCGTGGCTTGCCGTCCGGGCCGTCGACGAACGTCGAGTTCATGACCCGCACGTCGTCCGCGATCGCCCGCACCACTGCGTAGCCGATGAGGTGGGTGAAGCTCACCTTTCCGCCGCGCGTGCGAGCGAGATAGCCGTTGATCACACTGCGGTTGACCTCGAGGAGCTTCGCAGGGACGACACGGAAGCTCGTGGCCGTGGGCACGCCCAGGCTCGCCTCCATGTTCGAGACGATCACCGCGCCCGCGCCGCGGATCGGGTCGCCGAGCTCGGCCGAGGCGGGCTGCGCCACCGGCGCGGCCGGGGCCGGCGCGGGTGCGGGCGGCGCGGCGACAGGCGCGACGGGAGCCGGCGCCGGACCAGGCGCGACTGCGACGACGCCTGGCTTGTAGTCGGCGAAGAACTCCCGCCAGGCTTCGTTCACGGAGGAAGGGTCGGCGCGGAACTTCTCGTACATCTCGTCGACGAGCCACGCGTTCGTGCCGAACTGGTCCGGTTGCTGCTGTTGCGGTTGCGCGTCGGCCACGTTTCGATGCTACCGGTGGGCCCTGTTTCGACCGAGTGGACAGTAGGTTGACCCGCCGTGAAACGAGCCCTCCGCGCGGTCGTCCCCGCCCTCGTCCCTGTCTTCATCCTCACGGGCGTGCTCGCGGCGTGCGGTGGCGACGACTCGGGATCGGGTTCGTCCTCCGGCACCGGCGGAGGTGCGTCCGCGGATCAGATCGCGGCAGGCAAGGCACTTGCGCACGACCGTGGTTGCCCGAGCTGTCACAGCGCGAGTGGCGCGCCGGGCACCGGCCCGACGTGGAAGGGGCTCTACGGCAGCCAGGTCACCCTCGACGACGGCACGACGGTCACCGCCGACGACACCTACATCAAGGAGTCGATGACCGACCCTGGGGCGAAGATCGTGAAGGGGTTCGGCAACGTGATGCCGCACTTCAACCTGTCGCCGAAGGAGCAGGACGAGCTGCTGGCCTACATCAAGTCGCTGGCATAGCTCACGGGGCGAACAGGATCTCCCACATCAGCCAGAAGATCGCCCAGAGCACGAAGCCGGAGATCAGCACGTTGCGCACGGTCTCGTAGGGCCAGTTCGTCGGCGCTTCCTTCGCCGGCTTGAAGCCACCACCGATCACACCCAGAGCGTTCGCTTCGAGCGCCCCGACGAGGATGATGGTGATCGCCCAGTAGACGCCGCGCTTGCCGCCGCTGCTCACGTCGTAGAAGCCCGAGTAGTGCGTCGTGAACGTCATGAACCAGACCATCGTGAACGAGAAGAGGACGTTCTGGCGTGAGGCCATGAACGCACGGCGCCCCGCTGCTGCGGCCTCTGGCAGTGCCTCGCCGCCCGCCCGCACCTGCGCGGCCGACGCGATCACGATCTTCTGGTTCCGCCAGATGACGCCCCACACGTTCACGAACATGATCAGCGCCATGAGCACGCCGGTGGAGATCGACACGCCGACGTTGCTCTTGCCGAAGTCGGTGAAGTAGTCCTTCGTGAAGCCCATGATGAGCAGACCGGTGAGCACGGTCGCGACGGCAGCCCATCGGAACCACCACAACGCTCGTTTCGCGAGGACCTCGATCGCCTCGGTGCGCGAGCCGGCGCTCATCTCTGCAAAGGCGGGCACCTGGACGAGGTTGAAGTAGTACAGCAACCCGATCCAGGTGATGCCCATCAGGATGTGCAGCCACCGTGATGTGAACGCGAGGCCCGCTCGATCGAGCAGCTCGAGTGCATACATGGCATCCCCCCGAGGGTCCACGGCCGAACGGGCGGAACGTAGCACTGACGTCGCATCTGCTCACGCATCTGGAGCGTCCCGGCTCGGTAGCGTCACAGCGTCATGGCGCCGCAGTTCATCTTCACCACCTACAAGCTCGGCCGCTTCTACCCGCCCGACCGCCAGGTTCTCGCGGACATCAGCCTCTCGTTCTACCCGGGGGCCAAGATCGGGGTGCTCGGCGCGAACGGCTCGGGCAAGTCCTCCCTCCTGCGGATCATGGCCGGCCTCGATGACGGGTTCAGCGGCGAGGCGCGGCTCACACCGGGCTTCACCGTCGGGCATCTGGCGCAGGAGCCGGCGCTCGATGCCTCCAAGGACGTGCTCGGCAATGTCATGGACGGCGTGGGCGAGGTCAAGGCGCTCCTCGAGCGCTACAACGAGGTGCTCGCGCTGTGGGGCGATCCCGACGCGGACTTCGAGAAGGTCGGGGCCGAGCAGGCCGAGCTCGAGGACAAGATCAACGCGGCCGGCGCCTGGGACGTCGAGCGCAACGTCGAGATCGCCATGGACGCGCTGCGGTGCCCTCCCGGCGATGCCGACGTGTCGGTCCTGTCGGGCGGCGAACGACGGCGGGTGGCGCTGTGCAGGCTGTTGCTGTCGCGTCCTGACCTGTTGCTCCTCGACGAGCCCACCAACCATCTCGACGCCGAGTCGGTCGCGTGGCTCGAGCGCTTCCTCCAGGAGTACCCGGGCACGGTGGTCGCAGTCACCCACGACCGGTACTTCCTCGACAACGTGGCGCGCTGGATCCTCGAGCTCGATCGCGGCCGTGGCATCCCGTTCGAGGGCAACTACTCCTCGTGGCTCGACCAGAAGCGCACGCGGCTCGCGGCGGAGGAGAAGCAGAGCTCGGCTCGCCAGCGCACCCTCGAGCGCGAGCTCGACTGGGTGCGCATGGCTCCGAAGGCGCGCCAGGCGAAGGGCAAGGCGCGGCTCACCGCCTACGAAAAGCTCCTCGCGGAGGCGCAGGCCGACACCGGGGCGGGGGACAAGCTCGAGATCTCGATCCCGCCGGGCAACCGGCTCGGTGACACCGTCATCGAGGTGAGCGACATCTCGAAGGGGTACGGCGATCGGCTGCTCATCGACGACCTGTCGTTCTCACTTCCTCCTGCGGGCATCGTCGGCGTCATCGGTCCGAACGGCGCGGGCAAGACGACGCTGTTCCGCATGCTCACCGGCCTCGAGGCGCCCGACAGCGGGGCGGTGAAGCTCGGAGACACGGTGCAGCTCGCGTACGTCGACCAATCACGCGACGTGCTCGATCCCGACAAGACGGTGTACGAGGAGATCACCGAAGGCGTCGAGCACATGAAGGTCGGCAACCGAGAGATCCACGGACGTGCCTACGTCGCGTCGTTCAACTTCAAGGGCTCGGATCAGCAGAAGAAGGTCGGCGAGCTGTCGGGCGGTGAGCGCAACCGCGTCCACCTCGCCAAGGTGCTGAAGTCAGGCGGCAACGTCTTGTTGCTCGACGAGCCGACCAACGACCTCGACGTCGACACGTTGCGGGCGCTCGAGGACGCGCTCGACGCCTTCCCCGGGTGCGCCGTCGTCATCAGTCACGACCGCTGGTTCCTCGACCGCGTCGCCACACACGTGCTCGCGTTCGAGGGCGACTCGTACGTGCGCTGGTTCGAGGGGAACTTCACCGAGTACGAGGCGTTCCGGCGCAAGCAGCTCGGCGCGGACGCCGACACGCCGCATCGCATCAAGTACAAGCCTCTCGTTCGATGACGCTGCGGATCCTGCGGTGGGCGGTCATCGCGATCTGTGTCGTCGGCATCGCCGGGATGATCATCGGGTCGATCGCCGACAACAACAACGGGGTCGTCGTCACGTTCGGCCTCATCACTGCGGTGTCGATCATCGTGCTCATGGCCGTCGCGACGACGGCACGATCGCTGGAGGCTCGCCAGGCCACGGCGGCCGAGCTGGACGAAGCCTTGGCCGAGGAGGTCGAGACGAAGGTGCAGGCCCTCGTCGCTGCGGGAGCCGACGAGGGTGCCGTGCGCGAGCTCGTCGGGCGTGCGGTGCGGCTGGGACGGGGACGGTGAACGTCAGGGAGTCGTCGTGTCGGTCATCGCCGTGCTCTCGGTCATCGCCGTGCTCTCGGTCATCGCCGCAGTCGTCGGCGGTGCCTGCGCCGGTGGGGTGTTCGAGTTGCCGCTGTCATCGCCACAGGCAGCGGCGGTGAAGGACAGCGCGACGGCGAGGAGCATTCCCGCGATGAGCTTGGGATGACGGTGCATGAGGGGGTCCTTTCGCTGGAGCGACGTGCGTACGCAACGCCGGGGAGTGAGCTGAACGAGTCGGTCGAGGCGCATCACGCCCGATCCACCTGGGCCCGCGGGGAGCTCGGATCGACACCGAGCAGCTCGCGCAGCACGTCCTCGGTCTCGTCGTACCGGCCTTCTCCGAAGTGCTCGTAGCGCCGCTCTCCGGAGCGGTCGTCGACGTAGAACGCCGGCCAGTAGTGGTTGCCGAATGCACGCCACACGGTGTGGTGGGGATCGAGCGCGACCGGGTACTCGATGCCGTGGTCGGCGACGAAGGCCGCCACATTTGCTGGATCGGCTTCGAACTCGAGCTCGGGCGAGTGCACGCTGAGCACTACGAGCCCGTCGTCCTTGTAACGCGCGTACCAGGCCTTCACGTACGGGAGGGTGTGCTGGCAGTTG
>DATKAS010000267.1:0-9284 GCA_035497855.1 Acidimicrobiales bacterium | reverse complement strand
GCGCAGGTCCTCCAGCGTGTCGACGTCTGCGGGATCGCCGGAGCACGCTACTTCGCTCACGAGATCGGGCCGTCCTCGCATGAGCACCCTCGCGCCCTCGTCGCCCTCGGTGGGCAGCAGCGGCCAGATCTCCCGAGCCAGCCGCACGGGGCTGTGGCGCTCGCCTTCGTACACGGCGACCACGATCGGGGAGGCCGTGCTCGCCGCCACTGCCGTCCACGCCTCGGTCGGCACTCCGGGCTGGTCTCCGACGCCCACGACGATCGCGTCGTGCCCGGCCCGCTCGGCGTAGCGCACGGCCGCCTGTAACGAGAGCGCCTGGCCCTTGGCCCAGCGCTCGTTGTGAACCACCGTGACGCCGTCGATGGCCGGGAGGTCGACCGCGCCGGTGACCACGACCGTCTCGTCGAGACCAGCCGCACGTGCATGCTCGATCGCCCACATGACGAGCGGGCGCCCCCGGACGACGGTGAGGAGCTTGTGGCTGTCACCGTCGAAGCGCGAACCCGCGCCCGCGGCGAGCACGACGGCAGCGATCGTCACGCGTCGTCGCGACGAGGACGCAGCGCTTTCCGGAACTTCCGTGTGCGCACCGTGACGCCACCGCACACCGCGAAGGCGCGCACACGGACGCGCGGCATGCCGGCGATCGGATCACACCTCTTCACCTTGTACGCCTTCGAGCCCATGATCGCGACACCGCTGAGCTCGACCTGCAGCCCTTCGGGCACCTCGACTTCGACGCCGCCGAACAGCGCGATCACGTAGATCGTCGCCTCGTCGCCGACGACCTGCGCGTCGCACAGATCGATCTGCGCGCTGCCGAGGAGCGCGACGGCGTGCATGTGCTCCTCGAGCTTCCACGGCCCCCGCACCTTCTCCCCGGAGAGCACTCCCACCGCCCACCGCCGCGGGGGATCGACGCGTGGGTTCGGTCCCTCGACGGTGGCCGGGAGCAAGCCGGTGATCTCGATGAGCTCGGCGCGCGTCTTCGCGACGAGGACGAGCTCGACGCCGGTTGCGAAGTCGTCGAGCGAGAGGAGCCCCGCGGCGGTGTGATGGCGCAGCGCAGCGATCGCCTGATCGCGCTCCGCCTCGGTCACGAGGTCGCGAGGGTCAGCGGCCATCAGCATGACTCCATCAGTACGAGCGGGGCAGCCCGAGCACGTGCTCAGCGACGTACGCGAGCACGAGCTCCTGCGAGATCGGAGCGATGCGCATGAGACGAGCCTCGCGCCAGTAGCGCTCGACGTCATACTCCGTCGCGTAGCCGAACCCCCCGTGGGTCTGCATCGCCTGGTCAGCGGCCTGGAAGCCGGCGTCGGCAGCGAGCCACTTCGCGATGTTCGCCTGCTCCCCACACGGGAGGCCGGCGTCGTAGCGGGCCGCCGCCTCGTACACGGCGAGCGTCGCCGCGTGGATGCGGGCGTAGGCCTCGGCGAGTGGGAACGAGACGCCCTGGTTCTGCCCGATCGGCCGGTTGAAGACGATGCGGTCGTTCGCGTACGCGACCGCCTTGCGGATCGCAGCGCGTCCGATGCCGACCGCCTCGGCCGCGACGAGGATGCGCTCGGGGTTCAACCCATCGAGCAGGTAGTGGAAGCCGCGGCCCTCCTCCCCCACACGGTCGGTCACTGCGACGGGAAGATCGTCGTAGCGCACCTCGCACGACACCACCGCGTTGCGACCGACCTTCGGGATCGGGCGGATGTCGACCTCGGGACGCTGCAGATCCGCGAGCAGCAGGGTCATCCCGTCAGTACGGCGCGTGCACTCCTCGAGCGGGGTGGTGCGCACGAGCAGCAGCACCTTCTGGCAGTAGAGCGCCTTCGTCGTCCATACCTTGCGACCTCGCACGACGTAGTGATCGCCGTCGAGCGTCGCCTTCGTCGTGATCGACGTCGTGTCGGTGCCCGCGTCGGGCTCGGTCACACCGAACGCGACGTGCAGCTCGCCGTTCGCGACGCGCGGCAAGTACTCGGCCCGCATCTCCTCGCTGCCGTGCTTCACCACTGGGTTCATCCCGAAGATCGAGAGGTGCAGGGCACTGCATCCGTTCATCGCCGCACCCGACGCCGCGACCTCTTCGAGGATCGCTGCTGCCTCGGTGATGCCCCGACCACCGCCGCCCCACTCCTCGGGGATGGCGATGCCGACCCAGCCACCCTCGGCCATGAGGTTGTAGAAGTCCCACGGGAACTCGTGGTCCGCGTCGTGGCGACGCCAGTACGCGTCGTCGAACTTGGAGCAGACCCTCCGCACGCCCTCACGGATCGCTTCGAGATCGTCGTCAGGCATCTCGCCCTCCCGAGCTCAGTGGATCGGACCGCTTCGGTCGCGGAGCGATGGCGGGGTGCGGCCCGTGCGCCGGGCGATGATCTCCGCGCAGATCGAGACCGCGGTCTCCTCGGGTGAGCGGGCGCCGATGTCGAGCCCGATCGGCGACATCACCCGCCGGTTGAACTCGTCCGCGTCGACGCCTTCGTCGAGCAGGCGCTCGAGCCGCTTGTCGTGCGTCTTGCGCGAGCCCATCACGCCGATGTAGCCGACCCTGCTCTTCAGCGCGCCGAGCACTGCAGGCACGTCGAACTTCGGGTCGTGTGTGAGGATGCACACCGCGTCCCGAGGACCGAGCGTCGGTCCGACCCGATCGAACACCCGGTTCGGCCAGTCGACGACGACCTCGTCGGCCATCGGGAAGCGACGCGGCGTCGCGAACACCTCTCGTGCGTCGCACACGATCACCCGATAGCCGAGGATCTTCGCGACGCGGCCGAGCGCGGCCGTGAAGTCGACCGCACCGAAGATCAGCATCTGCGGCGGAGGCGCGAACGACTCGATGAAGACGCTCACCGAAGTCTCGTTCGCCTGCCCCTGCTCGCCATAGTGGCGCACGCCGGTGCGTCCTGACTCGAGCTCGGCGAGCGCGTCACGCCCAGCGACGCGGTCGAGGTCGGCGTCACCCAACGTGCCCATCGGTGGGTGATCGGGACGCACGAGCAGCTTCGACCCGAGATGCGCGCCGTCGATGACGGTCGCCAGCGCAACCGGCTGCTCCGTGAGGAGCGCCTCTCGCAGGACCTCGTAGGTCGACGGGTCGGCCATCTACCAGTCGAGCGGCTCGATGAAGAGGTGGATGATGCCGCCGCACGTGAGCCCCACGGCGAACGCCTCGTCGTCGCTGTAGCCGAACGTCACGAGCCGCGGAAGCCCCGTCTCGAGCACCTGAAGGGCCTCGCCGACGACGGCACCCTCGACGCAGCCGCCCGACACCGAGCCGGCCACCTCACCGTTCTCGCTCACGACCATCGCCGCACCGGGATCTCGAGGCCCAGAGCCCTCGACGTTCACCACCCGGGCGATCGCGACCCGCTGGCCTTGCGCCTTCCACCGATCGATGTCAGACAGGACTTCCTTCACTTCGAGATCACCTCGGCCAGCTCTTGGAGGGCGGCGAGCGAATGTCCCTCCACGAAGTCGTCAATGTACGGCAGCGCGGCCGCCATTCCTCGGGCCAGCGGCGCGTACCCGGGCGATGCCTTCAGCGGGTTGACCCACACGACACGGTGGGCGACCCTCGACAGCCGACACATCTGCTCGGCCATCACGTCGGGATCGCCGCGCTCCCACCCGTCCGAGAGGATGACGACGATCGCGCCACGGGCCATCCCCCGCTGGCCGTACCGATCGTTGAAGGCCCGCAGGCCCTCGCCCAGCCGCGTGCCGCCCGACCAATCGGTCACCTCGTGGGCTGCGGCGGCGAGTGCCGCATCGGGATCGCGTGAGGTGAGCTGGCGAGTGATCCGCGTGAGCCTCGTGCCGAGGGCGAAGGCCTCGACCTTGGTGCGTCCCACGACCGCTGCGTGCAGGAAGCGCATCAGGGCCCGCGCATACGGCTCCATGGAGCCGCTCACGTCGCACAGGAGCACGAGCCGGCGGGGACGCTCGTCGTGCTCCTGCCACTCCCGTCGCACCGGCTCGCCGCCAGCACGAAGCGCGGAGCGCACCGTGCGGCGCAGATCGGGACGCCCCTTCGCGCGACGCGAGCGTCGTTGGCGGCGCGAGGGGCGCAGCGCGCCGGCGAGACGCAGATCGGCCATCAACCGGCGAGCCTCGTCGAGCTCGGGCCGGGTGTACGCGGCGAAGTCCTTGTGGCGGAGCACCTCGTGCGCGCTGAACCGCACGGTGATGACCTCGTGCTCCTCGAGCTCGCCCTCCTCGTCTCCCTCCTGCCCCTCGGGGAGGTCTTCGTCGTCGAGGAGCAGGGTGATCTGCTCGGGCGGCGGCTCGACGAGGGTGCCGTCGTCGTGCCGCGCCATCCAGTACGCGCGGAACGCACGGTCGTACAGGGGCACGTCCTCGATGCGCCGCACGAGCGTCGAGCGCCCCGCCCAGTACACCCCGGTGCGGTGCTCGATCCCGATCGCGGCGAGCGCCTCGGCGTAGGTGACGACCGTGCCGACCGGCACGTCGAGCCCGGCGCCGCGCAGCACGCGTGCGAACCCGACCGCAACCCGCTCGGTCTCGATCGTCGAAGTCACCGGCCGCTACGCGCGGGCCGCAGCCGCGCGCACGAGGTCGCTGATGCCGTGGGTCTGCACCCGCTCGGCGTCCTCGCGATACTTGAGCACGGTGCCCAAGGTCGCCCGCACAGAGCGCTCGTCGAGCGTCGTACGGCCCAGCGCAGCAAGCGCCATCGCCCAGTCGATCGTCTCGGCGACACCCGGCGGCTTGTAGAGCCCGAGGCCGCGGACCGACTCGACGGCGGCGGCAACCTGGCGAGCCAGCGTCTCTGGCACGTTCGGCGCGCGGAGGCGCACGATCGCGACCTCGCGCTCGAAGTCGGGGTGGTCGACCCAGTGGTAGAGGCAGCGGCGCTTCAACGCGTCGTGCACGTCGCGCGTGCGGTTCGAGGTGATCACGACGAGCGGAGGCACCGCGGCGCGGAACGTGCCGAGCTCGGGGATCGTGATCGCGTAGTCGGACAGGACCTCGAGCAGGAACGCCTCGAACTCGTCGTCGGCCCGGTCGACCTCGTCGATCAGCAGCACGGGCGGCGGGCCCTCCCCGTGGTCGATGGCCTGCAGCAGCGGACGACGCACGAGGAAGCGCTCGGAGTAGAGCTGGTCCTCCAGCGCGTCGACCGACGCCTCCTCGCGGACCCCGCCGGCGGCCTCGACTGCGCGGAGGTGGAGCAGCTGGCGCGAGTAGTCCCACTCGTACACGGCTTGGGCCACGTCGAGGCCCTCGTAGCACTGCAGGCGGACGAGCTCGCCGCCGGTCCACCGGGCGAGCACCTTGGCCACCTCGGTCTTGCCGACCCCGGCCTCGCCTTCGAGGAGCAGCGGCCGGTGCAGCGTCTTGGCGAGGAAGATGGCCGTCGCGAGGCCCTCGTCGGCCAGGTAGTCGTGCGCGGCGAGCGCATCACGGACGTCGTCGACGGTCTCCGGGGCTGCTGCCATCACGAGCAGCGTAGGTGTGCTCCGAGCGTTTGCGCGCCAGCCCGACGCATCGTCGCTCTGGCGCGCAAACGGTGGTCAGGCGCCGGCTTGCTCGAGGGCGCGGCGGACGAGCACGCGGGCGAGGTGCTCGCGGTACTCGACGCTCGCGTTGAGGTCGGCGGAGGGCGAGGCGCCTTCTGCGGCGTGCTGCGCGGCGTCGGCTGCCGACGCGCCGCTCGCGAGGGCCCGCTCGACGGCGCTGGCCCGCACCGGCGTGGGACCCATGTTCACGAGCGCGATGCCGGTCGTGCCGTTCCTGACCGCGGCGACCCCGACGATCGCCCAGTCCTGCGCGCGGCGGTTGAACTTCTGGAACGACCAACCCGCGCCCGGCACCTTCGGCACCCGGATCTCGGTGAGCAGCTCGTCGGGAGCGAGCGCCGACTCGAGGAAGCCGGTGAAGAAGTCGGACGCTGCGATCGTGCGCTCACCTCGGCTCGACCGGGCGACCATCGTGCCGCCGAGCGCCAGCACCACGGCCGGGAGGTCGGACGCGGGATCGGAGTGGGCGATCGAGCCACCGATCGTGCCGCGGTGCCGCACCTGCGGATCACCGACCTGGCCCGCGGCGTGTGCGAGCAACGGCACCTGCGACTGCAACAGGGCGGAGGTCTCGACGTCGCGGTGGCGCGTCAGCGCGCCGATCGCGACATGGTCGCCGCCGTCTTTCACGTACGACAGGTCCTTCACGGGCCCGATGTCGATGAGCATCGCCGGCGACGCGAGCCGCAGCTTCATCAGCGGCAGCAGCGAATGCCCGCCCGCGAGGAGCTTGGCGTCGTCGCCGTGCTGCGCGAGCAGCGACAGCGCTTCGTCGGCCGACCCGGCCTTTGCGTAGTCGAACGCGGCGGGGATCACTTCGCACCTCCGGACTGAGAAGCGGACTTCGCGGCTTGGATCGTGGACCACACCCGCATCGGCGATGCGGGCATCGCGACATCGGTGACGCCGAGATGGCTCAGCGCATCGACGACTGCGTTCATGACGGCGGGGGCGGCACCGATCGTGCCTGCCTCACCGATCCCCTTCACGCCGAGCTGGTTGGTAGGGCTCGGCGTGACCGTGCGCCCGAGAGTGAGCGAGGGTACGTCGGATGCGGCGGGGACGAGGTAGTCGGCCAGCGTCGAGGTACGCAGGTTGCCGTCCTCGTCGTAGACCGCTTCCTCCCACAGCGCCTGAGCGAGGCCCTGCACGACGCCGCCGTGCACCTGACCGTCGACGATCATGGGGTTGATCTGCACCCCGCAGTCGTCGACGGCGACGTACTGCAGCACGTCGACCTTCCCCGTCTCCTCGTCGACCTCGACGACGCAGATGTGCGTGCCGAACGGCCACGAGAAGTTGGGCGGGTCGTAGACGACGCTCTCCTCGAGGTTCGGTTCGACGCCATCCGGGAGGTTGTGCGCGGTGAACGCCTCGAACGCGACACCAGCGAGCGGCATCGCCTTGTCGGGCGAGCCCTTCACGGTGAACGTGCCGCTCGCGAACTCGAGGTCTTCCTCCGCTGCTTCGAGCTGGTGCGCGGCGATCTTGCGCGCCTTCTCGATCACCTTGTCGGCAGCCATCGCGATGGCGATGCCGCCGACCGCGAGCGACCGCGACCCGTAGGTGTCGAGGCCGAGCGGGCTGATCGCGGTGTCGGAGTGCAGCACATCGACGTCCGCAGGATCGACGCCCAGCTTGTCGGCGATGATCATCGCCCACGACGTCTCGTGGCCTTGGCCGTGCGGCGACGAGCCGGTCACGACCTGCACCTTGTTCGTGGGCAGCACCCGAACGGTCGCGGCCTCCCAACCACCGGCCGAGTAGTTCAGCGAGGCGAGCACGCGGCTCGGCGCGAGGCCGCACATCTCGAAGTACGAGGAGATGCCGACGCCGAGATGCTTCGTCGACCCGGCCGAGCGGCGACGAGCCTGCTCGGCACGGCGGCCGTCGTAGTCGCACAGCTCGAGCGCCTTCGCGAGCGCGCCCTCGTGGTTGCCGCTGTCGTACTGCAGGCCCGTCATCGCGGTGTAGGGGAACTGCGACGCCTTGATCATGTTGCGGCGCCGGATCTCGGCCGGGTCGATACCGACCTTCGCGGCGAGCGAGTCCATCGCACGCTCGATCGCGTACGTGGCCTCCGGACGCCCCGCGCCTCGATACGCGTCAGTCGGCGTCATCGTGGTGAAGACGGATGTGCACGAGAACGAGTAGTTCGGCACGTCGTACACGCCTGCGTAGAGGAACGCACCGAGCAACGGGATGCCAGGCGTCACCAGCTGCAGGTACGCACCCATGTCGCCCACGATGTCGACCCGCACCGCGGTGACCTTGCCATCGGCATCGGCGGCGAGGTCGATCTTCTGGATCTGGCCGCGTCCTTGGATCGTGGCCTGCGAGTTCTCGGTGCGCTCCTCGACCCAGCGCACCGGCGCCCGGAGCTTGCGGGCGAGCGCGACCGCGAGGAGCTCCTCGGCGTAGACGTTGAGCTTCGAGCCGAACCCGCCGCCCACGGACGGGGCGACGACGCGCACGTGGTGCTCGGGGATCCCGAGCGTGAGTGCCGTCATGATCTTGAGGATGTGCGGGATCTGCGTCGCCGAGTACAACGTCATCTCGCCACCGAACGGCTGCGGCACCGCCACGACCGCGCGCGGCTCCATCGCCATCGGGATGAGGCGCTGCTGGATGTAGCGCTCGCTCACCGTGTGCGCCGCCGCGGCGAAGGCCGCGTCGACCGCCTCCTGGCCTTGCGGGTGCAGCTCCCACGTATAGCTCTTGTTCGTGCCGAGCCCCTCGTGGATCACGACGCGGTCGCTCAGCGCGTCTTCGAGGTCGATGACCGCAGGGAGGGGGTCGTAGTCCACGATCACCGCGTCCGCTGCGTCACGCGCCTCGGCGTTCGACCGCGCCACGACGACCGCGACGCCGTCGCCCGCATAGCACGCTGTGTCGACCGCGAGCGGGAAGTGCTCGGGCGACTTCATGTCGGGGGTGACTGCCCATGCGCACGGCATCGGGCCCGCCCATGCGTCGCGCAGGTCGGCGCCGCTGAACGCCGCGACGACGCCCGGCATGCCGAGCGCGCCCGACAGGTCGACGCGGGTGATGCGCGCGTGCGCGTACGGGCTTCGCACCACCGTCATCGAGAGAGCGCCCGGGATGTCGAGGTCGTCGGTGTACTTCGCCTCGCCGGTGAGCAGCGCCGGGTCTTCCTTGCGGAGCATCCGGGTGCCGATCACGCCGGCTGCCGGTGCCTCCACGGCGGTCATGCGCTCACCGCCTGGCCCGAGGCTGCGAGCACGGCCTTCACGATGTTGTGGTAGCCGGTGCAGCGGCACAGGTTGCCCTCGATGCCGTGCCGGATCTGCGCCTCGGTGGGGTCGGGGAACTCGGCCAGCAGGTCCACCACCGTCAGAATCAGGCCGGGCGTGCAGAAGCCGCACTGGAGTCCGTGCTTGTCCCAGAAGGCCTGCTGCACGGCGTGCAGCTGGCCGTCCTTCGCCAGGCCCTCGATGGTGGTAATGGCGCGGCCTTCCGCCTGCACGGCGAGCACCGTGCAGCTTTTCACCGCGCGCCCGTCGAGCAGCACGGTGCAGGCGCCGCACTGGCTGGTGTCGCAGCCGATGTGCGTGCCGGTGAGGTCGAGGTGGTCGCGCAGCACGTCCACCAGCAGCGTATTCGGG
Organism: Acidimicrobiales bacterium; assembly: GCA_035497855.1. GTDB lineage: Bacteria > Actinomycetota > Acidimicrobiia > Acidimicrobiales > DATKAS01 > DATKAS01. Next base: position 115 of record DATKAS010000267.1, on the reverse strand, counting down.
GCGGCGTCGACCTCGCGGGGGACGCCGTTGACCGTGATCGACACCTTCATCTCTCGCGTCCTCCCCGAACGTCGTTCTTCTTGAGCGTCAGTCTAGTGCGACAGCACCTGCCAGG
>DATKAS010000266.1:0-4266 GCA_035497855.1 Acidimicrobiales bacterium | reverse complement strand
CGACGAGCAGCACCTTCTGCCCGCGCAGCGACGACAGCGAGAACGGCTTGCCGGCGCGATCGGGCAACGTGATGTCCGGCACGACCGCCGTCGTGAGCGCATGCCCGCCACTCTCGGGACCGAGCGCCCAGAGGTGATGCTCCTCATCGTGCACGAGTGGCATCCGCAACCGCTCCGCGACGACGTCCAACGAGAGCACGCCGTCGACCTGCGCGCCATCGGGCAGCGGGACGCACATGTCACCCTTGCAGAGACCCTGCGGCTTGCACTCCCAGCCGGTGCGAGCGGCGAATTCGTCGGTGCCGACCGCGAGCCCCTCGACGATCATGAGATGACCGTATCCGCCGGTAGGGTTTTCGGCCATGGAGCACGTGCGGTGGTCCTCGCGACCCCGCCTCCGCAACCCGGTGATCATCGCCGCCTTCGGCGGCTGGAACGACGCGGGAGAAGCCGCGACCACCGCGGCCCGGCACCTCGCTGACGTGTGGGCCACGCGCCCGTTCGCTTCCATCGACGCGGAGGAGTTCTACGACTTCAGCAGCACGCGTCCGCACGTGCGGCTCGTCGATGGCATGCACCGCGAGATCCTGTGGCCGAGCAACGAGCTGTCCGCATCGTCGGTCCTCGGCAGCGACCTCGACGTCGTCGTGCTCCTCGGCACCGAACCACAGCTGCGGTGGCGCACCTTCTGCGCCGAGGTGCTCGAGATCGCGACGGAGATCAACGCCCGCATGCTCATCACGCTCGGTGCGCTGCTCGCGGAGGTGCCCCACTCGCGCCCGGTCTCCGTGATCGGCACCGGCGCAGATCCCACGCTCATCGATCGGTACAACCTGCAGCGATCGCGATATGAAGGGCCCACGGGCATCGTCGGCGCGCTGCACGACGCGTGCAACACCTCCGGGCTGCCCTCCCTGTCGCTGTGGGCCGCGGTGCCCGCGTACGTGCAGGGTGCGCCGTCGCCCAAGGCCGCTCTCGCGCTGGTCGAGCGGGTCGGCGATGTGCTCGAGCTCATGATCCCCACCACAGCGCTCGAGATCGCGTCGGCCGCGTACGAGCGCGAGGTCGACGACGTCGTCACGAACGACGACGATCTCACTGGCTACGTTCGCCGGCTCGAGGACATGGTCGACAACGGTGAGCCCTTCGGTGATGACGACGACGGGGACGAGCAGCTGAACCCCGACGACACCGTCGAGGATCTCGTCGAGGAGCTCGAGCGATACCTGCGCGACCAACAGGGCGACTGACATGCCGCTCGTGTCGAGCGCGGTGTGGAAGGCAACGCCAGAGCTCATCGTGGCGCTCGACGAGCGGTTCGGCGAACCAGTCGACGCGTACGTCAACGGCTCCCAGGTCTGGATCCGCGATGACGGCCCTGGCGGCACGACGCTCGAGTGGCGCCTGCATCCGGTCGCGGGCTACTCACGGCCCGACGGTGTCGACACCTACGCGGTGTTCTCGGCGACTGCGCTCGCACTCTCGAACGGCGACGCCCCCGCGAAGCCACTCGATCAGATGTGGGACGGCCTCGAGGCGTTCCCGACCGACGACGACATCGAGCCTGCGCCGCTCGCCTCGGCAGTGACCGAGGCACTCGGCATCGCGCCCGATGCTGCGGGCCTCGTCGACCACGATCGCATCGGCGACGCGTGGGAGATGTCACAGGGGAACGTGTCGATCGTCGACGCGCTGCTGCAACAGCTCTCCGGCTGACGCGGCACGGGTCGGTCAGTCGTCACCCCGCCACACCGGCGCTCGCGGCGCGTCGAACAGCACCTCGATCGGCTCGCCCCGGATCGCAGCGAACGCCGACGGACCCCACCGATCGAGCCCGACGACGGGGAATGGCATGTCGTCAGCGCTGAACCACCCCACATCGGCGGTCTCGAGCGGGTGGCGTTGCAGTGATCCGCCTGTCGCGCGGCAGTGGAAGACGAGCGAGTAGAGCGGCACGCGGGTGAACCCCATCCGCAGGCCGTCGATGACGGCGAGGAGACGCAGCACCTCGCACTCGATGCCGGTCTCCTCGCGCACCTCCTTGACCGCGACCTCGGCGGGCGAGTACCCGACGTCCGCCCACCCTGTCGGATAGAGCCAGACACCTGAGTCGGCTCGTTGCACGAGGAGTATCTGCCCCTCGTCGTTGCCGACCACCGCCCCCACCGCGACCTTGGGCGTCACGTAGCCGGGGACGCCCTCGCCGACCGAGTCGAGCCACTCCTGGAGGAAGTGGCCGGCTTCGCGCCGCACCTCGAGGTCTTCCTCCGCGGCCGCGCGCATGTCGGACGCGACTTTCAGCACCTCCTCGAAACGCTCGCGCTCGTAGAGGCTCTGGGTGAAGCCGAGGCCGGTACGCGCGATGCCCGCGAGTGCTTCGCTCCATCGCAAAAGGTCGTGCGTGAAGTCTTCGGGACTCGCCGGGACGTCGGACACCGCGGGGAGGCTAACGCCGTCTCACGTGCGGCTCGCCACGCGTGCGGCCACGAGCACCGGATCCCACACCGGCGAGAACGGCGGCGCGTACCCAAGGTCGAGGTCGATCATCTCCTCGACTGTCATCCGGGCAGTCAGCGCCGTCGCGAGCACATCGATGCGCTTGGCCGCACCCTCCTGGCCGACGATCTGACCGCCCAACAAACGACCCGTGCGTTGCTCGACGACCAGCTTGACGGTTGTTCGCTTCTTCCCCGGCAGGTACCCCGCGCGCGTGCTGCCTTCGATCACCGTGCTCCGGAACGCGAACCCTGCCTCTGTCGCCTCCCGCTCCGACAGACCTGTGCGGGCGATCTCGGTGTCGCACACACGTGTGATCGCGGTGCCCACGACGCCCTTGAACGTCGCGTACCCGCCGCCGATGTTGATGCCCGCGACGCGCGACTGCTTGTTCGCGACCGTGCCGAGCGGGACGTGCACCTGCCGACCGCTCACCAGGTGCGTGCTCTCACAGCAGTCGCCTGCGGCCCACACCCCGTCGGCCGAGGTCTCCTGCCGGCGACTGACGCGGACCGCGTCCTTCACACCGACCGCGAGCCCCGACTCCTTCGCGAGGCCCGAGTTCGGTCGCACACCGACGCCGAGCACCACCACGTCCGCCTCGATCGTGTCGTGCTCGGTCACCACGCGTCGCGCCTCGAACGCAAGCGCTCGCTCCTCGAGCCGTACGTCGACACCGTGGCTCTCGAGCGCCTCGCCGACGAGAGCGGCCATGTCGGGATCGAGTGTCTGCATCACCTGCGAACCTGCTTCGAGCAGCGTGACGCGCGAGCCTCGATGCGTGAACGCCTCCGCCATCTCGAGCCCGATGTAGCCGCCACCCACGACGACGACGTGCTCCATCGACTCGCTCGTCGCATGCTCGAGGAGGTCACGGGCGTCGTCCAGCGTCTGCACGCCGTGCACGTGCTCGTGGGAGATCCCCGGGAGGTCGGGCCGAATCGGCATCCCGCCCGTTGCGACGAGCGCCCGGTCGAAGCCGAGGCGGAACGTCCGCTCGTGCTCGATGTCGTGCACCTCGACCTCACGAGCATCGAGGTCGATCGCGGTGACTTCGTGGCGCATGCGCACGTCGACGCGGAACCTGTCGCGGAACACTTGGGGCGTGCGGGCGACCAGCTCTTCGATGGTCTCGACCTCACCGCCGACGAGGTACGGGATGCCGCAGGCCGAGTACGACGTGTAGTGCCCACGCTCGAACGCCACGATCTCCATGTCGGGCCGCGTCTTGTGCACCTGCGAGATCGCGGCCATGCCACCCGCGTCACCACCGATCACGACGAGGCGTTCGGCCACCGAGCGCAGGATAGGGGTGCGAACATGTGCCGATGGCCGTGCGTGACGACTGTCGCCACTACTCCACCCGGTCGCTGCCCACCGGTGACCGAGTCGAGAAGTGCCGCCTCTCGGTGAACGACGAGGCCCCGTTCGGCTGCCCGGAGGGATGCTTGTTCTTCGAGCCGCGGGCGGGGATGTCGGTCGGCTGGACGGTCAGCGAGCCCGACGACGACTGAGGTGGGTGTAGGCCTTCCATGCTCCCCACGTGATCCCCGGATCCTGCAAGAGGGGGTCGATGTCCGCCCAGGTCGCGGGCGTCAGGTCGTAGACGTCGTCGGGGAAGGCGCGCCGCGCGAACTCGTCGCGCTCGGCGATCACGGTGATGCCCGCGCCGCGAAGGACGCCAGTCGGGTAGCGCACCGCGCCGCGCAGCAGCGAGAGCGGGTTCGTGCGTTGCTCGTCGACGTCCGTCGCGAGCAGCGCGCGAACCGC
>DATKAS010000265.1:0-6245 GCA_035497855.1 Acidimicrobiales bacterium | reverse complement strand
GCCCTCCGCGAACGGGTGCTCGCCGACCTCGCTCGTCGCCGCAACGCGGGCAAGGCGCAGATCGAGCAGCTGCGTGAAGGCCGCGATCGGTTGCTCGGCGCCTACGAGGTCGTGCAGCGAACGTTGGATCACGCGGTCGAGCAGCTGCGCCTCTCCGCCCCCGACGCGCATGCGGTCGTGGCGCCAGCGCCCGCCGCGTTGCCGGCGTCCACGGACGCGCCGGCCGACGACGCGGAGGAAGCCGAGGGCATTCGTGTGCTCACGCCCCCCGCGCCCCCCGAGCCGACCGAGCCAACCGCACCTGTGGCCGTCGAAGGAGTGGCCGTCGAAGAGGTGGTCGTCGAAGAGGTGGTCGTCGACGAGGTGGTCGTCGACGAGGTGGTCGTCGAAGACGTCATCGCGGAGGAGGAGATCCTCCCGGCGGACGAGGTCACCGAGGAGACGCCGGTCGTCCCCGCGGATCCGACGATCGACGAGTCGGTCGACGAGCTGTTCGCGCGGATCCGTGCCGCGCGGGCCGACGAGGTCGCGAAGGCGGAAGACGTGCTCGCCGCGGACGAGGCCGTCCCCGTGGCCCCCGACGTCGACCAGGGCCCGGACGTGTTCGAGCTGCGCAGCGGCGTGCTCGCACCGCTGGAGGCCTCACTGGGCCGCAAGCTGCGGCGGGTGCTGGCCGACGATCAGAACGAGGTCCTCGACCGCTTGCGCCAGGGAAGCAAGCTCCCTGCGCTCGATGCCCTGGTCGGCGATGCCGTCGAGCATGCGGGCCGGTACGCCTCGCCGGCCCGCGCCGACATCGAGAGCGCCGCTCGCTCGGGCGCCGAGATCGTCGCCGGAACCGTTCCGGAGGGCGGCCTCGATCTTGACGATGTGGTGACAGATCTCGGGGTCGCCGTGAGCGGACCGCTGCGCGAGCGACTCGAGGCATGCCTCGCCGACAGCGGTGGCGACGTCGACGAGGCGACCGAGCTCGTGCGAGCCGCGTACCGCGAATGGAAGACACAACGGCTCGACGCGGCGGCCGCAGATGCGCTTCTTGCTGGCTTCAACAGGGGCGCGTTCGCCGGCGCGCCTCCTGGGTGTTTGCTGCGGTGGGTGGTCGCTCCTGATCAAGCGCCGTGCCCGGACGCCGACGACAACGCCCTCGCGGGCGACATCGAACGTGGCACGGCGTTCCCGACCGGTCACCTTCACGCTCCCGCTCATCCCGGGTGCCGATGCCAGGTGGTGATCGCCCCCCGTTAGGCTCCCCACCCGATGCGTGCCCCCAGTGAGCTTCGGCGTCGAAAGTCGCGCCCGAACCGCGGTCGCATCCTCCTGATCGTCCTCGCGATCGCGCTGGTGCTCCTCATCACCTCGCTGCGCGGGCTCGCCGGCTTCTACACCGACTACTTGTGGTTCGACTCGCTCGGCATGTCGGGTGTGTTCAAGCACGTGCTCGGTGCGAAGATCGCGCTCGCGATCATCTTCACGTCGATCTTCTTCGCTCTCTGCTGGGTCAACCTCTGGATCGCGGATCGCATCGCTCCACGCTTCCGTCCCGCCGGTCCCGAGGAGGAGTTCGTCGAGCGGTACCAGGAGCTGATCGGCAGGCGCACCGGCCTCGTGCGCATCGTCGTGTCGCTGCTGTTCGGTCTCATCGCAGGTGTCGGCACCTCGAGCCAGTGGCGCGACTGGATCCTGTTCACGCACCGCGTCGACTTCGGCCAGAAGGACCCGCTCTTCCACACCGACGTCGGCTTCTACGTGTTCACGCTCCCGTTCCTGCGGTTCCTCGTGAACTGGCTGTTCGCGGCAGTGCTGATCGTCATCATCATCACCGCCGTCGCCCACTACCTGAACGGCGGCATCCGGGTGCAGACGCCTGGCCAGCGGGTCACGCCCCAGGTCAAGGCTCATCTCTCGGTGCTGCTCGCCGTGCTCGCCCTGTTGAAGGGGGCCGCGTACTACCTGCAGCGCTACGGCCTCACGTTCTCGACGAGAGGGTTCGTCAACGGCGCGGCGTACACCGACGTCAAGGCGCAGCTGCCCGCGATCAACCTCCTGATCCTCATCTCGCTCGGTGCCGCGGTGCTGCTGATCGTCAACATCCGTCGGAGGGGATGGGTGCTGCCGGTCATCGCGGTCGGCTTGTGGGCGTTCGTCGCCGTGATCGCCGGCGCCGCGTATCCAGCGTTCATCCAGCGCTTCCAGGTGCAGCCCGCGGAGTCGACGAAGGAGCTCCCGTACATCGCGCGCAACATCTCGGCCAGCCGCGCGGCGCTCGGCCTCGACAAGGTCGACACGCAAGACTTCAAGCTGACGCAGGACGTCACGTCCGCGGACCTCTCCGCAGACGACCCGACGCTGACCAACGTGCGCCTGCTCGACCCGAACATCGTCCTGCCGACGTTCCAGCGCGTGCAGGGCATCCGCAGCTTCTACCAATTCAACGATCTCGACGTCGACCGCTACGCCGTCGATGGGCAGACCCGCCAAGTGGTGCTCGGTGTGCGCGAGCTGAACTCGTCAGACCTGCCGCAAGACACGTGGGAAGGTCGCCACCTCGCCTACACGCACGGCTATGCGCTCGCAGCCGCGTTGGCGAACACCGTGACCGTCGACGGCCGGCCGGACTTCGTCGTGAAGGACCTGCCGCCGACCGGCGACCTCCCGGTGCAGCAGGCCGCGGTGTACTTCGGCGAGAACCTCGCGAACTACGTCGTCGTCGACACCGATCGTGACGAGGTCGACTACGTCAAGGAAGACGGCACCACGCAGACCACGCGGTACAGCGGCAACGGTGGCGTCAGCATGGGCTCGTTCTTCCGTCGGGCGGCGTTCGCACTGCGCTTCGGCGACATCAACCCGCTGATCTCGAACTTCATCACGAGCAAGTCGAAGATCCTCTACGTGCGCGACGTCAGCGATCGTGTGCGCCTGCTCGCTCCCTTCCTCGACTTCGACTCCGACCCGTACCCCGCGGTCGTCGACGGCAAGCTGCTCTGGATCATCGACGCGTACACGACGACCGACGAGTACCCGTACGCCCAGCGTGCCGTCACCGGGCAGCTCTCGCCGGGGAGCGATCTCGGGCACAGGTTCAACTACGTGCGCAACTCGGTGAAAGCGGTCGTCGACGCGTACACGGGCACGGTCACCTTCTACGTCGTCGATCCCAGCGACCCGCTGATCCGCTCGTACCAGAAGGCGTTCCCCAACCTGTTCACCGACGGGTCGAAGATGTCCGCCAACCTGCGTGCCCACCTGCGCTACCCGGAGGACCTGTTCCGGGTGCAGACCACGATGTGGGGCCGCTACCACATCGAGGACGCGGCCGAGTTCTACAGCCAGAGCGACGCGTGGAGCGTGGCGCAGGACCCGGGCACCGTCGCAGGCGTCGTGAACTCCACGCAGACCACCGACGCGCAGGGCCGGCTCGGGCCGGCTCGGGAGCAGCGAATCGATCCGTACTACCTGCTGATGCAGCTGCCGGGCGAGACGAAGGAGAGCTACGTCCTGCTCCGTCCCTTCGTGCCGTTCTCGGACAACGACAGCCGGAAGGAGCTCGTCGCGTTCATGACCGCGGCGAGCGATCCCGACGACTACGGGCAGCTGAAGGTCTTCGTCATGCCGCGCAACCGATTGCCCGACGGGCCCGCGCTGGTGGCCGCGAACATCGCCTCCGAGGAAGAGATCTCTGCCGAGCTGACCCTGCTCGACCAGCAGGGCTCGCAGGTGCGACAAGGCAACCTCTTGCTCGTGCCGGTGGGCGAGTCACTGCTGTACGTGCGGCCGCTCTACACGCAGGCTGCTGGTGCCACTGCGGTGCCCGAGCTGAAGAAGGTGATCGTCACCTTCAACGGCAACTCGTACATGCGTGACACCCTGGGCGAGGCGTTGCAGGCCGCGTTCGGCGCCGCGCCACCGGTCGAGAACCCGATACCGAACGAGCCGGGGTCCCCGGGCACCAGCACGCCCCCGAACTCGGACCAGTCGCTCACGAGCCTCCTCGCGCAGGCGAACGCGAAGTTCCAGGAGGCTGACGACGCATTGAAGAACGGCGACCTGTCGGCCTATCAGGAAGCGATCAACGAGGCGCGTGACCTCATCGAGCAGGCGTCGGTCGCTGCTGGGGTGAGCCCGACGAGCCCGACCGACACCTCACCAACGAGCACGACCGCGGTGAGCAGCAACGGCGCGACGACAACGGTCGCCAGCGCGTAGCGCGGCGACCTAGGGATAGGTGTGCCGGGCCTCGCTGAGGTCGATCACCTCGAGGTCCGCGTACGGCTCATCGGTGTGCCCGTTGCCGTTGCCGCTCGCATCCCCGTCCCCATTGCCGTTCGCGGCCTGCACGAGCCGCACGGCGTCGACCGCCTTCGCGAGCTCCTCTCGCAGATCGATCGAGAGGCGGGCGAGGTCGCGAGCGAGGCGGGAGCTCTGCTCCCGGAGCTCGTCGAGATCTGCACGGGTCGGCGCGCTCGAGGTCATGAGCTCGCGCCCGTCGAGCCGCTGCTCCATCGTGTCGACGCGCTTGCGGAGCTGCGAGGTGTGCGTGGCGAGCGACACGAGCGCGCGCTCCATGCGGGTGGTACGAGTCAGCACGGGGCAGGTCGCGTCGTTCCACGGAGCCAGCAGCTCGGCCAGCGAGGGACCGGGCGGCGCGGGCGACTTGCGGCGACGCCACACCATCGATCACGAGGCTACTGAGGGGACTTCCTGAAACGGGGGACCGTGGTGAGGTTGAATGAGCGCATGAGCCAGATCGTGCCGTTCACCGACAACTTCAGTGACCTGTCGAACCTCGAGGGCTACCAGTTCGAGTTCCACTGCGAGCGGTGCGGCAACGGGTACCGCTCCCCGTACGTGAAGAACATCAAGGAGCAGGGGAAGGGCTTCCTCCGAGCGGCCAACAGCCTGCTCGGTGGCAAGCTCAACCAACTCAGCAACGCCGCGGAGACGGTCACCTACGACCGCGGCACGAACTCCAAGCAGAAGGACAAGGCGCTCGCCGACGCCGTCGAGGCGGTCAAGGATCAGTTCAAGCAATGCCGGGGCTGCGGCAACTGGGTGTGCGTCGACGTGTGCTGGAACGCCGAGGTCGGGCAGTGCTCGATGTGCTCGCCGTTCGTGACGGAGGAGATCTCGCGGGCGCAGGCAGCGGCGCAGGTCGAGCAGATCCAGACGAAAGTGCGCGAGCAAGACTGGACATCCGACCTCGATCTCACGACGCGGGCGAAGGTGAAGTGCCCGGAGTGCGGTGCGGCCACCGATGGCGGCAAGTTCTGTCCTGAGTGCGGTCACAAGCTCGCGTCGTCATCGTTCTGCACCCAGTGCGGCGCGGAGATGAAGGAAGGCGCCAAGTTCTGCGCTGAGTGCGGCACGAAGACTTGAGCGACCCCTACCGCTGCCGCTTCGACGGCCACGACGCGATCGCGACGATCGCGGACGACGCGCTGCTCGTCGACGCGATCCCGGTCGCGACGTGGCTCGACGCCGACATCGTGCGAGAGGCCGATCACTCGGTCACGTTGGTGCTGCCCACCCACGAGGTCGCCGTGACGCACCTCGGCGCTGGCTTCGACCGCTTCTGCGGCGAGCTGCGCGAGGCGCGCGGGGCGGTGCGCCGGGCCGCGCTGACGCAGTCGACCGGCGTGCCGATCGACTCCTACCTCTCCCACGACGGGAACGCGGTGATCGACATCCATCTCTGCGCCGGCTCGTTGGTCGTCGAGCCACGGGGTGGCGGCACGACGTGTGTCCCGCTGCCGTCGATCACCGAGGTCGCGCGTGACGGCTGGACTGTCACGATCCGCCAGCGAGTCTTCGACCCCGTGGTGGTGCGCGCGCTCGGTCAGCGCACGGACGAGTTCCTGTCCGACCTCAACCGAGCGCGAGAGCCGCTCACGGGTGACGGTTGGGCGACCGAAGGTGTCGCACCCGACGCGTCGCGCGCCGACGAGGTGGCTCTGCTCACAGAGCTGGCCGGGGAGCGCTTGCGTGTCGGCACCTGGACCGACGGCGGTCGGGTCCCCATGCCGTTCGTGCTTGCGCCGGTCGCGGGCCTCGTCGCGGTCGAGGCGACCGACACCGACGACCGCGCGACGTACATCTTTCGAACCGACGACGTCGAGCGGCTCAACGCGGTGCTCGTGCTCACGACATTCCGCCGTGAGGTGTACTCACTTCCCGACGAGCAGCTGGGTCGTTGGGCGACAGCAGTGCGCGTGCTCGAGCCGGTGCGCTGGCTGCGCGGCGCGCTC
>DATKAS010000264.1:0-3829 GCA_035497855.1 Acidimicrobiales bacterium | reverse complement strand
GGTCACCCGAGTGCGAGCTGCCCGACCGCGGCTACTGGTTCCCGCCGACGGTCTTCACGGGTGTCACGCAGGCGCATCGCATCGCCCGCGAGGAGATCTTCGGTCCGGTGCTCTCGGTGCTCACCTTCCGTACACCTGACGAGGCGGTGGAGAAGGCGAACAACACGCCGTTCGGCCTGTCCGCAGGCGTGTGGACGGAGAAGGGCAGCCGCATCCTCTGGATGGCGCAGAGGCTGCGGGCCGGCGTGGTGTGGGCGAACACGTTCAACAAGTTCGATCCGACCAGCCCCTTCGGCGGCTACAAGGAGTCGGGCTACGGGCGCGAAGGCGGACGTCATGGCCTCGAGGCGTACCTCGATGTCTGATTCCCGAATCGAGATCCTGAAGACCTACAAGCTCTACATCGGTGGCGCGTTCCCCCGTTCCGAATCAGGACGCACCTACGAGATCACCGACGCCGACGGCAAGTTCCTCGCGAACGCCGCGCTCGCGTCGCGCAAGGACGCGCGCGACGCTGTGGTCGCCGCGCGTGGCGCGCTGGCGAAGTGGTCGGGTGCGACGGCGTACAACCGCGGCCAGATCCTGTACCGCATCGCGGAGATGCTCGCAGGCCGGCGCGCGCAGTTCGTCGAAGAGGTGCGTGACGCGGACGACCTGAAGGCACGGGCCGCCGAGAAGGTCGTCGACGCCGCGATCGACCGCTGGGTCTGGTACGCAGGCTGGAGCGACAAGCTCGCGCAGGTGCACGGCTCGTCGAACCCGGTCGCCGGCCCGTTCTTCGACTTCTCGGTGCCCGAGCCGACGGGGGTCGTCGCGGTCATCGCGCCCCAGAGGTCGTCGCTGCTCGGCTTGGTCTCGGTCGTCGCGCCAGTGATCGTGAGCGGCAACACGTGTGTCGTCGTTGCGGCCGAGCGTGGCCCGCTCCCGGCGATCAGCCTCACCGAAGTGCTCGCGACGTCCGACCTCCCCGCAGGCGTGGTGAACATGCTCACCGGTCGCGCCGACGAGCTCGCGCCGTGGCTCGCCGCGCACATGGACGTCAACGCGATCGACCTGTGCGGTGCGACCCCCGAGAGCGTTGCCGACCTCGAGCGTGCCGCGGCCGAGAACCTCAAGCGCGTGGTGCGGCGCGAGCATCACGAGCCCGATTGGTTCGGTGACCCCGGCCTCGACCGCATGCTCGCGTTCCTCGAGACCAAGACCGTCTGGCATCCGATCGGGGTCTGACGTGACGACGTGCCCATGAAGACCACTGTTGTCGACCATCCGCTTGCCTCGGAGCAGCTCACCGTGCTGCGCGACGAGACCACGGACCGCGCGACGTTCCGGCGCGCGGTCGACAACCTCGCCGCGATGCTGATCTACGAGGCGACACGCGACCTCGCGGTCGAGACCACACAGGTGCGCACGCCGCTCGGACCGGCAAACGGCGTGCGCTTGCCGCGCCTTCCCGTCGTCGTCCCCGTGCTGCGTGCCGGGCTCGGGATGGCCGACGCCGCGATCCGGCTGCTCCCCGAAGCCGAGATGAGCTTCGTCGGGCTGGCTCGAGACGAGGAGACGTTCGAGCCGCACAACTACATGGCAAAGCTGCCGGCGCGGCTCGACGGTCGCCCCGTGATCATCCTCGACCCGATGCTCGCGACCGGCGGTTCACTCGAGTTCACATGCCGCCTCGTCGCCGAGCGCGGCGCCGGCCGCATGACCGTCGTGTGCGTGCTCGCCGCGCCCGAAGGACTCGAGAGGATGGAGGCGACCGGTTTCGACCTCCACGTCGTGACCGCGGCCATCGACGACCACCTCAACGAGCACGCGTACATCGTCCCGGGGCTCGGCGATGCCGGCGACCGTCTCTTCGGCCTCGGCTGACGTCAGAGGCCGGTCGCGGCGCCGAGGACGGCGCGGAGCTCGGCCAAGCGTGCTCGCGCCGCGGCGCGCGCGTCGTGGAGCGAGCCGGCGACGGGGACGACGACTTCGAAGTAGATCTTCAGCTTGGGCTCGGTGCCGCTCGGCCGCACGACCACGCGATCGGCGCCGATGCGCAGCATGACGATGTCCGCAGGAGGCAACCCCTCGGGCTCGGCGCGCTCACCCGGCGGATCGCGCCGAAGCCCGTCCATCACCGACGCGATGCGAGCCGGGCCCTCCGCGCCGTCGAGCCGCACCGACCACTGGTCGGTCGCATGCAGTCCGTGCGCGAGCGCGAGTGCATCCAACCGGTCCTGCAGCGACACGCCGTCTGCCTTCGCGAGGGCGGTGACCTCGGCGAGCGTCATCGCGGCGCTGATGCCATCTTTGTCGCGCACCACGTCGCCGACCAGGTAGCCGAGCGCTTCCTCGTAGCCGAACACGAACCGCGTGCCCGGCCGATCGAGCGCGGCTCGTGCGATCCACTTGAACCCTGTGAGCGTCTCGGCGTAGTGCACGCCGGCCGCGGCGGCCATCTTCGACAGCATGGTGGACGACACCACGGTGGTCGCCACCAACCGATCCGTACCAGACGTGTGGCGAAGCACGTGGTCAGCGAGCAGCACGCCGATCTCGTCGCCGCGCAACGGTCGGTACCCACCCACGCCGTCGGGGATCGCGGCCCCCAACCGGTCGGCATCGGGATCGTTCGCGATCAGCACATCGGGATGCACCCGCGCCGCGTCGGCGAGCGCGAGGTCGAGCGCGCCCGGCTCCTCGGGGTTCGGGAACGCGACCGTCGGGAAGTCGGGATCAGGATCGGCTTGCGCGGCGACGACGTGCATCGGCGGGAACCCGGCCCGCTTCCACACGCCGACGGCCTGGTCGCGCCCGACGCCGTGCATCGCCGTGTAGACGACCGAGACGTCGCGGGCACTCGGCACCAACGACAGCCCGACCTCCGCATCCTGGAACGCGTCGACGATCTCGGTGCCGACGCGCGTCACGAGCGGCGAGTCCAGCGTCGCCATCGGCACTGTGGCCAGCGGGCCCACGCTGTCGATCTCCGTGGAGATGTCGGCATCCGCCGGGGGGACGATCTGTGCCCCGTCGCCCAGGTAGACCTTGTAGCCGTTGTCGGCCGGGGGGTTGTGGCTCGCGGTCACCATCACGCCCGCCGCGCAACCGAGGTGGCGAATCGCGAACGCGAGCAACGGTGTCGGCAGCCGCGTCGGGAGCAACAGCGCGCGCACCCCGGCGCCCGCCAGCACCGCCGCGCTGTCCTCCGCGAAGACGTCGGACTTGTGGCGCGCATCGCATCCGATGACGACGCCCGCCTCCGCCGCGCCGGGCACACGATCGAGGAGATAGCGCGCGAGCCCTGCGGCGGCGCGGCGCACGATCACCCGGTTCATCCGGTTCGGCCCCGCCCCGAGCTCACCGCGCAAGCCCGCCGTTCCGAACTGCAGCCTCGCGCCGAAGCGATCGCGCAACGCGACGAGGTCGCGTGCGTCGATCAGCGCGGCGAGCTCGGCTCGCGTGTCCGGGTCAGGATCCTCCTCGAGCCACCGCGCAGCGGCCGCGACGAGGTCGTCGCTCACGGCAGGAGGGTCGAGAGCGAGATCGCAGGGCGAGGGCCGAAGTGGCTGATCACCTCGGCCGCGGCACGGGATGCCAATCTCCCGCACGCGTCGAGCGGCATGTCGTGCGTCAAGCCGTACAGGAACCCGGCGGCGTATTGGTCGCCCGCGCCGGTGGTATCGACCACGTTCGTCGGGTGGGCGTCGATCACGTGCACCTCGTCACCCGCGACGATCACGGAGCCCTTCGCCGAGCGTGTGAGGGCCGCGATCTCGCAGTGGTGCCGCACCTTCTGCAGCGCGTCGTCGAACGACGACACCTGGTAGAGCTCGGTGATCTCCGG
>DATKAS010000263.1:0-8924 GCA_035497855.1 Acidimicrobiales bacterium | reverse complement strand
CCTGCACTTCGTAAGGGTCGACGGGCACCTGGTCCGGGTCTCGATCCGCGGCGAAGGCCGTCCCTTGCTGCTGATCATGGGCATCGGTGGGAACATCGAGATGTGGGACCCGCTCGAACAGGCGCTCAATTCACGCGGCATCCAGACCATCGCCTACGACGCGTCGGGAACGGGCGAGTCGCCTGCGCGCGCGGTTCCCCTGCGGATGCACGGCCTCGCCCGCCAGGCTGCGCACCTGCTCGACGCGCTCGGCCATCCACGCGCCGACGTGCTCGGTGTGTCGTTCGGCGGCGCGGTCGCGCAGGAGCTCACGCTCAGTCACCAGAGTCGGATCCGACGCCTCGTGTTGGTGTCGACGATGTGCGGCCTCGGCGGCGTGCCCGGCAACCCGATTGCGCTCTCCGTCCTCGCGACCCCGTTGCGGTACTACTCGCCCAGGTTCATGCGGCTGACCGCGAACGTCTTGTACGGACCACGAGCAAGTGAGGACGAGGAGCTGCTTCGCCGCCAGATCGCGGCGCGCCGGGCGCGGCCACCCTCGCTCTGGGGCTACGTCGGACAGCTCGTCGCCGGCGCGGGTTGGTCGAGCTTTCCGTGGCTGCACCGGATCCGAACGCCCACCCTCGTCCTCACGGGCGAGGCGGATGCGATCGTCCCGCCGATCAACTCGCACATCCTCGCCCGTCGCATCCCCGGCGCAGAGCTCGAGATCGTGCCGAACGCGGGTCACCTCTTGCTCCTCGACCACGCCGAACGCTCGGCGATGCGCATCGCCCGCTTCCTCGGCGAATGAGGGCGTTGTCTCGCTTGCACAACCGAGGCCTCGAATCTCGTCGTGCCCGCCCGAAGCCCGATGGGCACCGCACCCGTACCGTCGATCCCATGAACGTGACCGACACGACCATCTCCCTCGAACACTTCGCGTCGCTCCCCGACCGGCGAGCAGCACTCGACCCGGACGGACCCTGCCTCGACGACGACCGGTTCACCGTCACCAATGCAGAGTTCCTCGCGCGGGTCGAGGCGGCCGCGGAGCTGTTCGTCGCTCACGGCGTCGGCCCCGGCGACGTGATCGCCACCCTGCTCACAAATCGGATCGAGCTGGTCGTCGCGATGTTCGCGGCCTGGCGGCTCGGCGCGGCTCTTACGCCGGTGAACCCGAGTCTCACGGCCCGTGAAACTGAGTTTCAGATCCAGGACGCCGGCGTACGCCTGCTGGTGCACGAGGGGGACGACCTCGAGATGCCGGGCGTCGTCGGCATCGACGTCAACTCCCTGCCGTCACGTGCCGCGGTCGATGAGCCAACGCACGTCGCGCAGGACTCGTCAGCGATGGCCTTGCTCATCTACACGAGCGGCACCACGGGCACCCCGAAGGGGGTGATGCTCGACCACGAGAACCTCGTGTCGATGGTCGGGACGATCGTCGGCTCCTTGAGACTGTCGAGCAGCGACCGTTGCCTGCTGATCCTCCCGCTGTTCCACGTCAACGGCATCGTCGTCAGCGTGCTGTCCCCGCTCGCCGTCGGAGGTGCCACCTCCCTCACTGCGCGGTTCTCGGCATCCACGTTCTTCGACACCGTCGAAGCCCTCCGTCCGACGTACTTTTCCGCGGTTCCTGCGATCTACGCCATGCTGACCGCACTCCCGGACGACTGCGTGCCCGACACCTCGTCGATCAACTTCGCGATCTGCGGCGCAGCACCGATGCCGGCCGAGCTGATCCACCGATTCGAGGGGCGCTACGGCATCCCGATTGTCGAGGGTTACGGGCTGTCGGAGTGCACGTGCGCGGCCACGATCAACCCGATCGACGGGCCGCGCAAGCCCGGCACAGTGGGCCGCCCGCTTCCCGGCGTCGACGTGGCTCTGCTCGGCGACGATGGCCGACCGACGCAGCACGGAAAGGGAGAGGTGCTGGTGCGCGGTCTGAATGTCATGCGCGGTTACCTCGGACAACCCTCGGAGACGGATCGTGTTCTCCACGAGGGGTGGCTGCACACAGGCGACATCGGCCATTTCGACGACGACGGTTACCTCGTGCTCGTCGACCGAGTGAAGGACATGATCATCCGCGGCGGGGAGAACATCTATCCGAAGGAGATCGAGAACGTCCTCTACGGGCATCCGGATGTCCTCGAAGCCGCTGTCGTGGGATGCCCGCACGACGTGCTCGGCGAGGAGCCCGTGGCCTTCGTTGCGCTCAGAGCCCAGACGGCCACGAGTCGCGACGACCTGCATCAGCGATGCGCGACCGCGCTCGCTCGCTACAAGCTTCCGCGTGCGATCTTGGTGCTCGACACGCTTCCCAAGAACGCGGTCGGCAAGATCTCGAAGCCGGCGTTGCGGGAGATGCTTCGCACCATGCCGCGCTAGCCGACCCGCTGTCGTGTTGACACTACGCCCGAGGGGCTGCGGCCGGTCCGGCTGTGCCGGGCGGTGAGCCCTCGCCCACCTTGTGCCGCACTTCCTCGAGGAGTGCTTGGATCTCTTGCGTCATCGTGTGGACCGCTCGGGTCAAGTCCGTGTTCAACTTCAGCTCGGTCTCGGCGGCATGGAAGTCGTGGTCGGCCTTCGCCTGTTGGAAGGCCGACTGTCGGTTCTGGCCGATCATGACGAACGTCGACAGAAAGATCGCTTCCAACGACACGATGAACGTCAGGAACTGGAACGGGTAGCGGTCCGCGCCGAAAAGGCCGGATGCGACCCAGAAGGCGAAGATCGCAACGTGCACCCACACGAAGGTCATGGAACCCGCGAACGTGGTGACGCGATCGGCGAGATGCAGCTGCCAGTCGTCCGCTCGCTTCTTCAGGTGGTACAGGACGATCGGTGAGTGTTGGTCGGCATGCGGCTCGTACCGCGAATCAAGTCCATTGACGTCGGTGTGGAGTGTGGACATGGCCGAGCCTCCCAGGGTCCGCGTGCAACCAGAGTGTTGCCGCGCGCGACAGAGCAGGCGACCCTCGCTGGGCCAGGGGAGACGGGTGATCGCCCGAGGCTGGAGTCACGCGCATCCGGCTGCACCACCGAAGTACAGAGCCAACGGGAAGCCTCGAGCAGCAGCCCGGCAACGGGGAGCGGTGGGCGTAACAGGACTCGAACCTGTGACCTCGCGCGTGTGAAGCGCGCGCTCTAACCAACTGAGCTATACGCCCTCGGGGATTCACACCATACCGCAGGCTCTGGAGCCCTCAGCGGGGCAACGAGGGACTTCAGCATGCCGAGCGGGGCGCGCGCGGGATGCACGGTGGCTCGCAGCCCGGCGACCATCACGCCACGATGCCCGCCCGCGAGCGCGGACAGCTCGTCGTCGGGCTTCGCCTCGATCACGACGCGGGCCATGCGCGCACGACCTCGCTGGTGCCCCGGCACGATCATGCAGCCGTCGCTGCGTCGCTGCAGCGCGCGCACGGGCACGAGCCAAGGCAGTGGTACACCGCGCGGCGTGCCCCGCATCGAGAACCCGCGCGATCCCCACACCAACGCGCGCTCGGCGCCGTCGACCTCCCAGCTCAGATCGGCGCGCTCGGACGGGAAGCCCCAGTTGAGCCGACCGCCGATGCGCGCATCCTCCGCGGTGACGACCGCTTCGCTCACCATCCAGCCGAACCGCAGCCCCAGCCGCGCGGGATGGCCGATGATGAGCTCGACGAACGGCCCCACCGGCGAGTCGGTGTAGCGCGTCGCGGCGACGAGCGTCGGCCCGGGCATCCGCGCCAGGCCCGCGGGGAACATCTCCGCGGCGCCACGCCATCGCGCGAGCCCGACGATCGACTCGCCGGCCAGGGCCCATGGTGCGAGCGGCGCGGTCATGTCGCGCCCTTGAGCAGGTCGCGCGCTCGCCCGAACAGGAATGGCACCGAGAGCGCGATGCGCTCCCACTCGGGATCGTGGCGCTTCCCCGTGCGATGCAGCATCACGTTCAATCCGCTGATCACGCCGAAGCGATACCCGGAAAGCGCGCGATACCACCCGATGTCGCCGACCTTCGTGCCCATGCCGTCCTCGTAGCGGGCCTCCAGCGCGGTGAGGTCGGGCCCGCCGTCGAAGCTGCCCGCGTCGTACCAGCTCTCCGGGTCGTTCATCATCAGCAACCAGCCGATGTCGAGGCGATGCCCACCGATGCCCGAGATCTCCCAGTCGAGCACTGCAACGAGCACGCCGTCGTCGAACAGCAGGTTCGACGTCTGGAAGTCGCCGTGGAACAGACCGACGGGCGCGTCGACCGGCAGCTGCGCGACGAGCAGATCGCGCACCTCCTCCCCCATCGCGATCCACTCCGGCTCAGCGGCCTTCTGCAGGATCGGCTCCCAATACGCGACCTCGTCGGCCAGCGGACGAGGCTCCTCCCAATCCGCGAGCCGCACGCGCCAGTCGAACTTGTGGATCGTGACCAGCGCGTCGACCGCCTGCTCGAAGACCGATCGCACCATCGCGGGATCGGGCTGCACCGCGGGGTCGCGGAACGCGAACGTGCGCCCCGGCAGCCGGTCGACCATGAAGTAGGGGACGTCGAACCACTGCTCGTCCTCGCTCCACCAGCGCACCGGCGGCACGCGTACGCCATCGGCGTGGAGCGCCTGCAGCAACGGAACCTGGCGGATCACGTCGGTGTTCCCCTTGCGACGCACCCCTTTCGGCGGGACGCGCATCACGAGCTCGTCGCACTCGTCGTGCTCGGCGCCGTGCAAGACCGAGAACCCGAAGCTGAGGCCGGCGTGGCCCGGCATCGTCTCGACCGCGGTGACGTGCGCGTGCTCGCCGTAGTGCGCTTCGGCCCAGATCTGCAGCCGCTCGGCCAGCCACGCGAGATCGATCGCCATCGTCAGCCGATCGGCGCGAGCCGGTCGCCGGCGACGCGGTCTTCGAGCAGTGCCAGCAGACGCAAGACGCCGACGTCGGCATGCTGCGGCCCGATCACCTGCAACGCGATCGGCATCCCCGTCGACGAGTAACCCGCGTTCACCACACCCGCAGGTGAGCGCGTCAGGTTGAACGGGTACGTGAACCGCACCCAGTTCGCATCGGGACTCCCGTTGATGACCCCGACCTCGCCTAGCGGAGGCGTCACCGCGGCAGTTGCCGGCGTGATGAGGAAGCTCACTCCACGAAGCACCTCGACGAGCCGCAGGTTGAGCAAGTGACACGCGTCTTGCGCCTGCTTGAGCTTCGTCGCGGTGACGTTCGTCTCCGCCCACTCGATGCTCTGCAGCAGACCGGGATCCATGCGCGCGAACGCGGGAGAGTCGCGCAGCGGCGCCACGGCGACGAGCGTGCCGAGGTTCGCGATCACGAGGAAGTGCCGGATGGGGTCGTCGTCGAACACGACGGGGATCTCCACGACCTCCGTGCCCATCGCTTCGAGTGCGCGCACCGCCTTGTCGCAGACCGCGAGCACCTCGGCATCGACGGGCGCGTAGCCGAGGGTCGGTGACCAGCCCACCCGCAAGGGCGCGCCGATGTCGGCCATCGTGCGCGTCCAGGGGACGTCGGGCATCGGCAACGAAGTGAAGTCGGTCGGATCAGGGCCGACGACGCACTCGAGCGCGTACGTGACGTCACGGATGCAGCGCGCCATCGGTCCCTTCGTCGAGAGGCCCGCCCACCCCGGAGGGTTCGGTCCGCCACCGGGCACTCGCCCGAGCGACGGCTTGAGCCCCGACAGGCCGTTGATCGCCGACGGGATGCGGATCGATCCGCCCCCGTCCGAGCCGGTCGCGAGCGGCACCATGCCCGCGGCGAGCGCCGCCCCGCTGCCACCGGACGAGCCGCCCGCCGAGCGCGTGAGGTCCCACGGGTTGCGGGTCGCGCCGAACACCTCGTTCTGCGAGTCTGACTTCCATCCGAACTCGGGGGTGTTGGTCTTGCCGAGCACCACACATCCCCGAGCACGCATCCGAGCCACCAGGATGCTGTCGGTCGCCGCGGGTGGGTCGTCAGCGTGCAACGGCGAGCCGTGCGTCGTGACGAACCCCGCGGCGTCTTCGAGGTCCTTCACGCCGATCGGGATGCCCGCGAGCGGGCCCGGATCTTCCCCGCGCGCGACGCGCTCGTCGATCGCGGCTGCCTCGGCGAGGGCGCGGTCGCCGTCGACCGCGATGAACGCGTTGATCTGAGGGTTCGTCGCCTCGATGCGAGACAGCGCGTGTGTGGTCAGCTCACGCGACGAGATCTCCTTCGAGCGGACTCTTGCCGCGAGACCAGCCAATGACTCGGAGCGGAAGTCCATCGCGGCCGACCCTAGTAGTGGCGCAGCTCGATGACGTTGCCGTCCGGATCACGGACATAGAGGCCCTGCCCGTACCCGCGCGCACCCCACAGCGTGCTCGGGCCGCCCACGACGTCGAACCGACCGGACTCCGCGACCGCGGCGAGATCGTCGACGTCGACGAGCAGGCAGATGTGGTCGACGTTCTCTCCGGCTCGCGGGCCCGGGATGACGTCGATGATCATCGACTCGTTGACCCGCAGCGACGGGAACGGCGCGTCGCCCTTGCGCCACTCGTCGACCCGCGTCGGCTCCAGCCCGAGTCGGTCGGCATACCACTCGAGCGTGCGCTCCACGTCAGCGACGGCCAGCACGTAGTGGTCGATCCCGGTCGCTCTCACGGCGTCGTGTCGTCCTTCGCGACGCAGACGCGAGCACGGCCGCCCGGCGCGACGTAGTAGTCCGTGTTGGCCGGGCACGAGAGGTCGAGCGGCACCACCGCGGCAGCGATGCCGTCGTGGGGCTGGTCGCACGACACCGGCACGACGGGCTCCCCGGTCTCGACGACCACGCACGACCCCTCGCGGACGACCGCGGCAGGGTTGTTCTCGTGTGAGGTGCGTGCGCCGTGAGCGGCGAACGCGCTGACCACGAAGATCGCGAGCAGCACCACCACGATCGCGACGAGCGGCGCGCCCTTCATCGTCCGCGTGACCGCATCCTCGTGCCCGTCGTACTGGGCGAAGTCGACGCGCTCCGGCTCCGGCGCCTGTCGCCGCTGCTGCGCCGCGGCCGGCGCCACCCGCTCGGCCTCGGCCCGGTCGTACTGCCGACGGCGCCCCGGGTCGCCGAGCACCCGCCACGCCTCGTTCACCGCGGCCATGTCCGCTGATGCCCGCCGCTGCTCGGCCGGAGGCCCGCCGGCGTGCCGGTCGGGATGGAGCGCCCGCGCGCGCTGGCGGTAGGCCTGGCGGATCTCGCTCTCCGACGCAGTCGGGGCGACGCCGAGTCGCTCGTAGTGGGTCAGGACCCGAACGGTACCGCCCGGCTCGGGCCTACTTGGCCAGGAAGACCTGGAATTCGAGCGTCGCGTTCGACTCCACGTCGACGATCCCGGCGATCGTCGGCGGATCGATCTCGAAGTCCGACATCGGGAAGGTCAGCGAGCCGACGATCTCGATCTTGGCGCCGTTGATCTGGGTCTGCAGCGGGATCGTCACCGACTTGGTGACGCCGTGGATCGTCATGTCGCCGGTCGCCTGGACTGTCACGGGTGACCCCGACAGCGCCTCGGCCGGGATCGCGACAGGCTGCGTGAGCTTGAACGTCGCGGTCGGGTAGGTGTCGGTCTCGAGGCCGCGCCGCTTGATCTGGCCATCACGGCGGTCGCTGTCGCTCGCCAGCGTCGTGACATCGACCGTCAGGTCGGCCGCCGACACCATGAACGGAGGCCCGTCGATGGTGACGGTTCCCGTGACGTCAGATGTGCGGCCGACGGCGTCGCTCTTCGCCGGCAGCTGCGCGAGCTTCTCCCGTACGCGGTAGCCGGCGATCGACCCGTCCGTGACCTTCCACGCTCCTGCAAGAACGTCAGCGGTGATGGCCGGCGCCGCGACCGTC
The DNA here is from genome assembly GCA_035497855.1 of Acidimicrobiales bacterium. Lineage (GTDB taxonomy): Bacteria > Actinomycetota > Acidimicrobiia > Acidimicrobiales > DATKAS01 > DATKAS01. Next base: position 1,093 of record DATKAS010000263.1, on the reverse strand, counting down.
GCGGGTGACGAGGAGTCGGATGATGCGCCCGTGGTCGCCGACCCTGCGCTCGTCGTCCCCGTGCTCAACGTGAGCGGCGCAGGCGAGTCGTTCGGGAAGACCAAGAAGTAAATGGCCGCGCCGGCGCCGATGACGACGACAGCGACCGCAGCGATTGCGATCCACAGCTTGCGCATGCCTCAACCTACGAAGTCGGGGCCGCGGACGTTCACGGCCATTGGTCACGGGATCAGACGATTGTCCGGGCGTTGGACAAGAAACGTGTGAGACCGGGCTGAGAGTTCCCTGAGACATCAGGTCGCGACGGTGCCTCCCACGCGCCAGTACTCGCCCGCGTCGCGTGCAAGGAAGCCGTCATCCACCAGATAGCGCCGCAGTGCAGCGGTGTCAGGATGCCACTTGCCCAGCATCAGGTTCACCATCGACTCGCTGTAGTGGCGGCCCGGTTCGAAGTCCTGTGCGAGCAGGTCGAGCACCACGAGTCGCTTCGCATGGGCGGCAGGGATGCTCACGAGCCTCCCATCGCGCACGAACGCTCGAAGCACCTTCGCCGCGTCGGGATCGTCGTCGCCGACGTCGAGCGAATCCAGCGGAGGCGCTGCAGCGCGCGCGGCGAGCGTGAACGCTTCGGCGAGCAGGTACAGCTCGCCGTCGTCGCCGTGCTCGACGAGCCCGCTGTCGACCAAGCGGCTCAGCGCGCGCCCGGCAGCGCGTCCGTCGAGCGCGGCTGCGCGCGTGATCTCATCCACGTTGGTCGCACCCAGCACGAGGGCGGCGAACACCGCGCGCCGATCGGGATCCGCGAGGAGGCCGACGAGTGCAGCCGCATCGAGCACGTGGGTCAGTACCCGCGCGCCGGATCGACGAGACCGATCAGCGGCTCGCTGTGAGCCCACCGGCGCACGTTCGCCGTGATCCGCTCGGCCAGCAGCGGCTTCGCCATGTCGGGCGTGTTCCCGACGTGCGGCGTGATGATGCAGTTGGGCATGGCCCAGAGCGGGTGGCCCTCGGGGAGCGGCTCAGGCTCGGTGACGTCGAGGCCGGCACCGGCGATCTCACCCTCTCGCAGGGCTACGACCAGCTCGTCGGTGAT
>DATKAS010000262.1:0-16020 GCA_035497855.1 Acidimicrobiales bacterium | reverse complement strand
CGATGCCGGCCTTCTCTCGCGCGATGTCGAGGCGAGTCGGCCCCGCGTACTCGGTGTGGTCGAGCTCGATGTTCGTCACGACCGCGACCTGGCCGTCTCCGATGTTCGTCGCGTCCCAGCGCCCGAGCAGGCCGACCTCCGCGACCACCACGTCGACTGCGACATCCGCGAACCAGCGGTACGCCGCCGCAGTGAGGATCTCGAAGTAGGACGGTTCGACCCCTGCGAGCGCTTCGGCATCGGCGACGGCGCGGATCGCCTCGGCGAGCTCGTCGTCGTCGATCGGGAAGCCGTTGACCGCGATGCGTTCGTTGATCTTCTGTAGGTGCGGGCTGGTGTACGTGCCGACGGCGAGGCCGTGGGCCTCGAGCAGGCGCGTCGCGATCTGTGCCGTCGAGCCCTTCCCGTTCGTGCCGGTGATGTGCACGAGCGGCGCTGCTTGCTGTGGGTCACCGAGCACGTTCATCAAGCGGGACATTCGCTCGAGGGTGGGATGTGAGTGGCGGTCGGCGACGACCGCCTCGAGGTTCACATGCTCGTCGAGGTACCGCAGCGCGGCGTCGAGATCCACTTGGACCCCGGCCGCGTGCTCAGGACGCGGCGCGGCGGGGACGCTGCTGGCGGGGAGCCTCCGAGCGCGGCACGAGCGTTGGGTTGACCTTCTCGAGCACGGTCGAGCGGTCGATGACGACCTTCTCGACGTCGGTGCGGCTCGGCAGGTCGTACATGACGTTCAGCAGCACCTCTTCGAGAATCGCCCGCAGGCCGCGGGCACCGGTGCCGCGGAGCAGCGCTTGCGCCGACACCGCTTCGAGCGCGTCGGGTGAGAACTCGAGCTCGACATCTTCGAACTCGAAGAACTTGCGGTACTGCTTGATGAGCGCGTTCTTCGGCTCGATGAGGATGCGGACGAGCGCCTCTTGATCGAGGTTGGCGACGGCGCCGATGACGGGCAGGCGCCCGATGAACTCGGGGATGAGCCCGAACTTCAGCAGATCCTCGGGCAGCACCTCGCTGAGCACCGCGAGAGAGTCGCGGTCGCTCTGCAGGCGGATGTCGGCGTTGAAGCCCACGCCCTTCTTCCCGATGCGGCTCTCGATGATCTTCTCGATGCCGGCGAACGCTCCACCACAGATGAAGAGGATGTTGGTGGTGTCGATCTGGATGAACTCTTGGTGCGGGTGCTTGCGGCCGCCTTGCGGTGGCACCGACGCGGTGGTGCCCTCGAGGATCTTCAGCAGGGCTTGCTGCACACCCTCGCCCGAGACGTCGCGGGTGATCGACGGGTTCTCGCTCTTGCGGGCGATCTTGTCGATCTCGTCGATGTAGATGATGCCGGTCTCGGCCTTCTTCACGTCGTAGTCGGCCGCTTGGATGAGCTTGAGGAGGATGTTCTCGACATCCTCACCCACGTAGCCCGCTTCGGTGAGCGCCGTCGCGTCGGCGATCGCGAACGGCACGTTGAGCATGCGCGCGAGCGTCTGTGCGAGGAACGTCTTGCCACAGCCCGTGGGCCCGATGAGCAAGATGTTCGACTTGGCGAGCTCGACGTCGTTGTCGTGGGTCGCGCCGAACTGCACCCGCTTGTAGTGGTTGTAGACGGCGACCGACAGGATCTTCTTCGCGGACTCCTGCCCGATCACGTAGTCGTTCAGGAACTCGTAGATCTCGCGCGGCTTGGGGAGCTCGTCGAACTTCAGCTCTGAGGTCTCGGAGAGCTCCTCTTCGATGATCTCGTTGCAGAGGTCGATGCACTCGTCACAGATGTAGACGCCGGGACCGGCGATCAGCTTCTTCACCTGCTTCTGCGATTTGCCGCAGAACGAGCACTTCAGCAGCTCTCCCCCGTCTCCGAACTTGGCCACCGGACGCCTCTTCCCCTCGTCGGCTCGGACTCGTCTAACCCTTGACGGCCGCGATCGGGCCGTCGGTGGTCAACCCACGTGCACTGATGACCTCGTCGATGATGCCGTAATCGCGGGCCTCATCCGCGGACATCACGAAATCTCGGTCCGTATCGGAGTGGATGCGGGACTCTGCCTGCCCGGTGTGACGGGACAGGATCTCTTCGAGGAGGTCACGCATGCGCAAGATCTCCTTGGCCGCCAGCTCGAGGTCGGTGGCCTGACCGGCCGCCCCGCCATACGGCTGGTGGAGGAGGACCCGGGCGTGCGGCAGCGCGAGGCGCTTGCCCTTCGTGCCGGCAGCAAGGAGCACCGCAGCCGCCGACGCTGCCTGCCCGAAGCAGATCGTGGCGATGTCTGGCTTCACGAACTGCATCGTGTCGTAGATCGCGAAGAGCGCTGTGATGTCGCCGCCGGGCGAGTTGATGTAGATGTTGATGTCCTTGTCGGGGTTCTCCGACTCGAGGTGCAACATCTGCGCGCAGACGAGGTTGGCGATCGTGTCGTCGATCGGGGTGCCCAAGAAGATGATGTTCTCCTTGAGGAGCCGCGAGTACAGGTCGTAGGCCCGCTCCCCCCGGTTCGTCTGCTCGACCACAGTCGGCACCAGGTAGTTGCGGATCGGGTCGGTCACTCGTCTTCCTTCGTCTCGTTGTCGGCGGGTTCGGTTGCTTCGACCTCGGCCGCTTCGGCTTCCGATGCTTCGGCTTCGGTCGGTTCGAGCTCTGGCATCAGATCGGCACGATCGATCGCGTGCCCCTCGGGATCGACGACTTCGACGTGCTCGACGATCCACTCCAATGCCTTGCGCTTGCGCAGGTCCGAGCGTAACTCCGGGATCTGCCCATTGCGCTCGATCACCTTGCGAACCTGGTTCGGCTTCTGCTTCGTGCGCTCGGCGAGCCGCTCGATCTCGGCGTCGATCTCCTCGTCCGTCGCTTCGATCACCTCCGCGTCGGCGACGGCGCGCAGCGCGAGATCGACTTTGGCGGCCTCGCGAGCGTTCGTGCGCAGCTCCTCCACGAATTCCGGCTGGCTGCGGCCGGTCGCGGCCAGGTACTGCTCGATCGAGATGCCTTGTGCCTGCAGTCGCAAGCCGAGGTCTTGCAGTCGGGTGCGCATCTCGTCCTCGACGAGCGCCTCCGGCACCTCTTCGTCGACGAGCTCGCCGAGGGCGGTCGCGGCGCGCTCGCGCAGCGCCATCTGCGACTGCATCGCGCGGATGAGCGTGAGGCGGCGAACGAGGTCGGCGCGCAGCGCGTCGAGCGTGTCGAACTCGGACGCCTCGTTCGCCCACTCGTCGTCCAGGTCGGGGAGGACGCGTTGCTGCACCTGCTTGACGAGCACGCGGAAGTCGATCGGATCCTCGTCGGGATCGGGATGGCGCGCGCTGAACTGCAGGATGTCGCCGGGCTTCGAGCCGCGCAGGTGGTCGTCGAGCTCGGGCACGATGCCCGAGGAACCCACCTCGTACAGGTAGTCGGTGGCGTCGAGGCCGGGAAGTGCTTCGCCGTCGCGCGACCCGACGACGTCGATGGTGACTTGGTCGGTGTCGATCGCCGGACGATTGGCGGGCTCGAGCTCGGCGAACTGCGCGCGCATCCGCTCGATCTGCGCGTCGACTTCCTCATCGGTCGGACGCGGGTTCGGGACCTCGACGCGCAGTCCTCCGTACCCCGGCACGCTCACCTTGGGCCGCACCTCGACGACCGCGTCGAACGCAACCGGCCCTTCCTCACGCCCGGCCGTGATGTCGATCTCGGGTGGCGCGATCACATCCACGTCGTTCTCGCGGACGGCTTGCGCGTAGTACTCGGGCAACGCCTCTCGCAACGCCTCTTCGCGCGCCGCCGACGTGCCGATGCGCGCCTCGAGGATGCGGCGGGGTGCCTTGCCGGGACGGAAGCCCGGGATGCGCACCTCGTGTGCGATGCGCCGGAACGCCGCGTCCATCGCCTTGTCGAACTCCGTCTCGTCGACTTCGACCGAGACCTTGACCTTGTTGTCCTCCAGGGACTCGACGGCGCTCTTCACAGACCAGGGAGCATACCGGCGCGGTGATGACGCCCCGCCGGGCCAATGGGTCGTACGACCCAGTGGAGCCGGCACGTGAGATTGGCCCGAACGGCCCATAGCGCGCACAGAAGGTCATCGGTACCGTCGACATCACGTGAGCGGGAACCGGGCGATGCTCCGGGAGGAGACCTTCGCGGGCGGAAGCGGGGTCAGGCTGGAGGCGGAAGCCAGCCACTCAGAAGCTCACTGACAGGGCCGGGGCCTCGAGCCTCGGCCCTGTTCTGTGAGCGGCCACCGCGACCGTTTGCTCACTCGACCCCCCTGTGGCGTGGTTCAGTGAGCAAACGGTGCGGCGCGCGACAGACTGAGAGCGTCCGGGGAGTGGCGCAGTGGTAGCGCACCTGCTTTGGGTGCAGGAGGTCGGGGGTTCAAATCCCCCCTCCCCGACGTCGTCGCGATGCGCGGCCCGGCGAGCGACCTCACGGTGCGTCGTTAGCATCGAGTCGTGACAACTCTTGCGAACCGACCGAACACCGCGCTGCTCGTCGTGGACGTGCAGAACGGGGTGATGGAAGGTGCGCCGCGACGCGACGACGTCATCAAGAACATCAGTGCGCTGGTCGACAGGGCCCGCGCCGGGCACGTGCCGGTCATCTGGGTGCAGCACTCCGACGACGAAGGCCTGAAGCAAGGCAGCGATGCGTGGAAGTACGTGCCCGAGCTCGAGCAGAAGGCCTCCGAGCCGGTCGTGCACAAGACCTTTGGCGACTCGTTCGAGGCGACCGATCTCGAGTCACTGCTCGCGGCGCGCGGTGTCGGGCGCCTCGTCGTGACGGGAGCGCAGACAGACGCGTGCATCCGGTCGACGATCCACGGCGCCTTCACCCGCGGGTACGACGTCACGCTCGTCGGTGATGCGCACACCACCGAGGACCTCACGCAATGGGGCGCGCCGCCGCCCGAAGACGTGATCGCGCACACCAACCTGTACTGGCAGTTTCAGAGTGCGCCCGGACGCACGGCCGGCACCATCGACACGGCTGCCGTCAGCTTCGAGGCGGAGGGCTGACACGCGCGGCGACGCCCGCCTCGCGGCGGGCGTCGCCGTTGGTGCGGGCGATCGGGCGGCTCAGCCAGCGGCCGCTCCGGTGAGCGCCTCGACTGCCATGAACGCCTGCGGGCCCGGGTTGTCCGTGTTCAAGGTCACTGCGACCGCGGTGCCACGGGCGGGGTCGTAGCCGACGAACGCCTCGTGAGCGGCGCCCGTGCCCATGTGGCCCTCGACGGTGATCGTGTCGTTCGCGTACCGCTCGAACCCGAGCCCGTAGGAGTGCGTGATGCCGAACTGCGAGTAGTCCTCACCGGGGACGAAGGTCTGCATCGCCGTCTGCGACTCGGGCGACAGCAGGGTGCCGTCCTCGATCGCCGTGATGAACGCCAGCAGGTCGCGTCCGGTTGACTGCATCGCTCCGGCCGCACCACCCAGCGAGGGATCCTCGCTGTGCGTCGCGTCGACGAACGAGCCGTTCGCCGGCACGAACCCCGGTGCCATGTCGGATCCGACGACGCCGGTGTGGGTCAGGCCCAGCGGCTCAGAGATCCGAGTACGGACCTCTTCGTCCCATGAGTGACCCGTGACCGTGCGGATGAGCTCACCGAGGACGATGTAGTTGGTGTTCGAGTAGTGGAAGGCACCGCCCGGCTCGCCGACCGGCCCTGCGTCCTGAGCGACGGCGATCAGCTCGCCGGGCGTCCACACGCGGTGCTGGTCGTTCACGACAGCGGGCTGGTAGCTGTAGTCGTTGAGGCCACTCGTGTGCTGCAAGAGCATGCGCGGGGTGATGCGGTCCGCGTCCTCCATCTGCGGGAAGTACGAGGCGATCGGGGCATCGAGGTCGACGCGACCCTCCTCGGCCAGCTGCAGCACGACGACGGCAACGAACGTCTTCGTGACGGAGCCGACGTTCCAGGGCGTGTCGAGATCGACCGTGCCGCTCGCGGGATCGAGCGTCTTGGTGCCGATGACGGCCTCGGTGATGGCCCCGTCGCGTTCACGAAGGGCGATGCGGCCTCCGACGAACTCGCCGGCGTCGTGGTGCGACTGCAGGATGCCTTGCAGCATCGGCCGCAGCGCGGGGTCGGGCTGCGGGACGGTGGTGGTCGTCGGAGCGGGAGCGACCGACGTGCTCGGTGCCACTGACGTCGACGCGACTTCGCCCGAGGACGAGCACGCCGTGGCAATGACGAGCAGGCCGGCTGCGAGCGCCGCAGCGACCCACTGCGCTTGACGGTGGATGGGATGGGGGTTCGTGTTCGTGCTCATGTCGCCACACTGAGCCGATGCGCCGCGACGATCGACACCCGCTGGCGTGATCGTGCGTCACCCCCGACGCGTCCCCCGCGAGGGTGAGAGGGTGCCGAAGCGGGTCAGCTCGATCCAGGCCCCAAGATCGTGTCGCTCGTCTGTGTCGAGCTCACCGCGGTCGTCACGGGGCTCGGCGGCAGCGTCGTCGTGGTCGTGGGCGCCGGCGGCTCCGACTGCGCGGCCTCGACCGCTTGCTCGAACGCCGCCATCGTCGCCGGGTCGATCACGCCGGTCGGCTCGACGCCCAGATCGGTCTGGAAGGTCTCGAGCGCGTCGGTCAGCTCCGGCGTCCACTTCCCGTCGACAGGTCCTGCCCAATACCCGGTGATCTTGAGCACCGTCTGCAGCGCGGTGGTCTGGAGCAGCGCCTTCCCCGCAGCCTTCTTGTCCAGCGCGAGCGCAGTCGCCTGGTCGACGAGCCCGGTCACCGGAAGGCCGGCCTCGGTCTGGACCTGCTCGACCGCGGCGAGCGTCTTCGGCCCGTAGATGCCGTCGATGGCGTCTTGGTAGTAGCCCGCGGCTTGGAGCTCGGTCTGCAACGCGACCGTGTAATCGGCGAGCTTCTGCGCGGCGGTGGCCTGCTGCTCGTCTGTGAGGCACCCCGCGTCCGAGAGCAGCTTCAGCCACGACGCCTCGAGCGCGAACGCGGCAGAGTTGAACTCGACGGCCGCTTGGACGATCGGAGTGCTGTCTGTGATGCCGGCCGAGGCAGCAGCGAAGTCGGCTTCTGCCTGCTTCACGCGGTTGAGGGTCTCGGCCGCAACGATCGTCGTGGTGGTCGTTGCTGCCGGGGCCGTCGTCGCGCTGGGCGGCACGCTGGCGGCGGCGGCTTGCGCGTCGGCCAGCGCGGCCTGCGCGCTCACGAGCTCGGCTTGGGCGTTCGAGAGGTCGCTCTGCGCCGTGTCGACCGCTTGTGCGGAGGACACCACCTGCGTGCGAGGAGTGATGAGGTCTGCTCCACCGTTCTTGATGTCGCCGACAGTCGTCTTGTTGTTCGTGAAGAGCTTTCCGTACTGATCGATCGCGACGACGTAGTCCTCCGCGTCGCTGCACAGCTGCTGGTTCGCCGCGTCGAGCGACGTCTGCGCGTCGGTCACTTCGGTCTGCGCGCGAGACACGCGGGTCTGCGCCGTGGACACCGGATCGGTGCTGGACGAGTCGTCACCGCATGCGGCGGCGACGAGGGCGAATCCGAGGATCGCGACGGTCAACCGGGCGACGCGCATCATCGCTCCTTTCGGTGGACGACGATGGACGCGCCGACAGTACCGCCGGGCATCGAGCCTCATACATCACCCCTGTCACCAAAGCCCGTCGAACAGCGCAAACGCCTCCGCGGTGAGCTCGGGGCACGGGCCTTCGACGTCGATCTGCACATCGCCTCGAGCGAAGACCTCGCGGCTCGACATCTGGAGGCGAGGGATGTGCTCGGGGACGATCGTGACGAGCTGCTCGCTCGACAACGCGAAGACGAGTCGTCCGATGCCCGCCCAGTAGTGACCACCCGCACACATCGCGCAGCTCTCACAGCTCGTGTACAGGGTGGCCTGTGCGCGCTCGTCCACGGTGAGGTTCAGCGATGCCCACGCGGCGAGCGCGAGCTCTGGATGCGCGGTGACGTCTCCTCCGCCGACGGTGTTGGTCAGCTCCCGGAGGACGACGCCGTCACCGCTGACGAGCAAGGAGCCGAACGGCTCGTTGCCCGCATCGCGCGCCTCCCGAGCCAGATCGATGCAACGACGCAGGTGTGCGATGTCGGTGTCGTTCACCCACAGATCATGGCTGCACGAACCCGGTTTGGTACGCCCACACGACAGCCTGCGTGCGGTCGCGGGCGCCCGTCTTCATGCAGATGCGCTTCACGTGCGTCTTCACGGTCTCGTGGCCGATCACGAGCTTCTCCGCGATCTCTGCGTTCGACAGGCCCTCTGTGAGGTACCGGAGCACCTCTTCCTCACGTGTCGTGAGGGGCACGACGAGCGAGGCTGCGGCTGCCGAACCGGACTTCTTGCCGGCCACGTAGCCGAGCAGCCGTCTGGTCAGCGCGGCAGAGATCAGGGCATCACCCGCGGCGACGGTGCGGATGCCGCCGATGAGCTCGTCGGGAGTGGCGCGCTTCAGGAGGAACCCGTCGGCCCCGGCCTCCAACGCGTCGTGCACGATCTCGTCGAGGTCGAAGGTGGTGAGCACGAGCACTCGTGGCCTCGGCGCCTCCCACGACGCGATCTCTCGTGTCGCTTCGATCCCGTTGCGGCCGGGCATGCGGACGTCCATGACCACGACGTCCGGACGCATCGACGCCGCCATCTCGACGGCCTGGTCGCCGTCCGCGGCTTCACCCACGACGTTCAGGTCTCCCGACGATTCGACCAAGACGCGGAGGCCTTGTCGCACGAGCACGTCGTCGTCTGCGAGCAGCACGGTGATCATGGCTCGTCCTCTCGCAACGGCAGGCTCGCCCGCACGAGGAAGCCGTCGGCGACACGACCGGACTCGAGTGAGCCCCCCTCGAGGTGGGCGCGCTCGCGCATGTTGACCAACCCCCGTCCCGATCCGCCTGAGCTCACCGGGATCACATCCGCCTTGTTGTGCACGGTGATGAGCGCGTCGTGGCCCACCCGCGTGATCGACACCTCGATGGCACCCGACGAGCTGTGTCGCGCCGCGTTCGTGAGCGCCTCCTGCACGATCCGGTACGCCGCGCGCTCGGCGGTGGGCGTCAACGACACGTCCTCGAGGTGGAGGTCGACATCGCGTCCGGTCGCTCGTATGCGGTCGCACAGTGCGTCGATCCCCGCGAGCGTCGCCACCTCGGGCGCCGCTCGCTGCTCGCCGTCGACCGGACGGAGCACGCGGAGCACGGCGTCGAGCTCTCCGAGCGCGACACGACCAACGGTCTCGATCTGCTCCAGCGCTTGACGGGCGAACTCAGGACGTTCTTCGAACACGTGGCGACCGACCCCCGCCTGCATCACCATGACGTTGACCGCGTGGCCGAGCGAGTCGTGGAGCTCTCGTGCGAGCCGGGCCCGTTCCTCCAGCACCACGCGCTCCTGCGTCGCCTCCTGCTCACGTGCCTGCGCCTCGCTGAGCTCGCGCCGCTGGCGCGTGCTGTCGCCGAGCAAGGCCGCGAGAGCGGTGGCGATCGCGATGGCGACGAGTGCGCCCACGTCGATCGGGCCGCGATCGAAGACGGCGTAGGCGGCGACGGTGATCGCCAGCGCGGCGCCCGCTATCCACCTGCTCCTGAGGCGGGCGAACGCGAACACGGCGTAGAAGCAGAAGAAGGCGGGGTACTGGGTGACCCCGACCTGGAACCCCACGGCGATGTTGACGATGAACACCACACACGCGCCGAGCAGCGCCGCCACGGGCGCGGTCCGCCACCACCAGAGCGTTCCGGCAGAAGCCAGCACCAGCACTGCGGCGAACACCGACGGCTCCCGATAGCCGTCGGGAGTCGGCGATCCCATGAGGATCGCGAGGCCGGCGACGGCGACGACCGCGACGAGGGCGGCGTCGAGGAGGTGTGAGGCGCGGGTGATGGGCCGGCCCTTGTCCATGACCAAATGATGGGTCCTGGTGGCGGCCGGTGTCGTCCCGTCAGCGGGTGATCGCCATCCCCCGCGCGGGGGATCGGTGGACCAGGCCGAGTCGCGATCGTCGAAGATGCATGGCCAGCGATTCCTCAGGCTGAGCGGATCTCGTCGAGGATCGACTCGTTCACGAGCTCGTCGGGGATCGTCTCGGGGCCCGTGAACGCGCCGATGACCAGCGGGAAGAACGCCGGGTCCATCGTCGTCATCTTCTCGCCGAACAGGTCGCGGCGAGCCGCCGTGCGATCGCTGTCCTCCGCTTGGATCATCGCGATCACGTCCGCGATGAGCCGCAACCTGCGCATCCGCTCCATCCGCTCGGCGGCATAGGGCGCGAACGAACTCGCGTCACGACTGCCGTCGAGCACCAGGTCGCGCACGGTCCTCGCGTCGCGCATCCCGATCGACAGGCCCTGACCCACGACGGGGTCGTTGTGCCCGGCGGCGTCGCCGATGAGCACGACCCGATCAGCACACGGCTGGCTCGTCCACGTGTCATCGCCCGGATACGTCGCGCATGGGCCCGCCGGGGTTGCCGCGACGACCTGCGCGCTCCACGGGTAGGAGTCGACGGTGCACGCCTCGAGGAAGTGCTTCGTGCCGTCCGGACCGGAGAACCGGTGCTGGGTCGAGAGCCCACCGCAGATGTACGAGCGGGCGCGGCCACCACCCTGATGGAAGACCAGAAAGAAGCGATCTCCCTCACCGACGAGCACGTCGAAGTCGTCCGGCACGCCGTCGAGGCCCTCGAGCAGGAGACCTGCGATGTACGAGATCGGTTCCTGACGTTCGAGCGTGATCCCGACCTGCTTGCGGATCGTCGAGCTCCGCCCATCAGCGCCGACGACCAGGCCTGCCCGCACCTCGGCGGGAACGCCGTCGATGTCGTACCGCAGCGTCGGCGTCTCGCCGCTGTCGAGCTCGATGTGCGCGGCACCGCGCACCACCGTCGCCCCGGCGCGCGCCGCCGCGTCGATCAGGGCTTGGCACGCGTCGGGGTGACGGAGGTTCAGCGTGCCCTCGACGCCAGGGATCAGCAGGGACATGGGAATCGGAGCAGGCTCCTGCGATCCCTCCATGTACTGATTCCACACCGGCGAGATGTGCGCACCAGCGTCGAGCAGCACCTGCTCGACGCCGAGCTCGCGCGCCTCGACGACGCCCCAGCACTGCATGCTCTCGCCCCGTACCCGGTCGGGGAACTCCGTGGTGGCTTCGAGCACGGTGACCCCGAGCCCGGCGTTCGCCAGCGCGTACGCAAGGGACGAGCCGGCGATGCCGCCACCGACGATCGCGACGTCAGTCGAAGTGGCCATCAGGCGATGATCGCGCGACTCAGGGCTGACGGCCCGCGAGGGCCACCAGCTGCTCGATCGGCGTCGAGCCCGCCGGCGCGTCGACCTCGGTAGCGAAGAACCCACCCTCGCGCAGCGGCGGCGTGATGAACTCGGCGTAGAAGGGCGTGACCGATTCGACGAAGTCGACGGGCGGGTCGAACGGCTGGCCGGTTGCCTGTGCGAGATCCCACGCGTGGATCAGGAGATCCGCGGCGGCGATCCGCAACGCGACGTCAGCGGGCAGCGTCGCGAACGGCAGGGGCACCGGTGCAGAGAGGTCCTGCGTGTCCGCCAACGCGTCGGAGAACGCAGCGATGGCAGCGTCGAACGCCGCGACGTGGTCATCGCCGATCAGGTCGGCGTTCGGGTCACCCTGTGCGGGCTCCCCCCGGAGGCCTGCGGCGAACATGTACCCGCCGCCCACCAGGTGGTTCAGGAGGTCGCGCACTGCCCACTCGTCGCACGGCGTCGTGTTCGCGAGCGCGCTCTCGGGCGTGGAGTGGACGAGCGGGGTGAGCACGGCGACTGCGGTACGAGCCTGATCCGGGGAATCCATGTCGCTTCCTCCTGCGAGTTCGGTTTCGGATCGTTCGATCCGCGAGCGAAGGGCGGATCACTCACACCAGACTTCGTGGATGAGCACCGTCGTCCTCGTCGAAGGCGCGAGTGACAAGTGCGCAGTCGAGACGCTGGCTCGCCGTTCGGATCGCGATCTCCGCGACGAGGGCGTGGAGGTGCTGTCGATGGGTGGGGCGACCAACATCGGTCACTTCGTGCGCCGGTTCGAGCCGGTCGCCGACCTGGCGGGCCTCTACGACGCCGGGGAAGAGGCGTTCTTCCGCCGCGCCCTCGGCGACGACCTCGCCGCTCGCGGCTTCTTCGTCTGCGTCGTCGACCTCGAAGACGAGCTGATCCGCGCGCTCGGAGCCGATCGAGTGGAGCGTGTGATCGCCGCGCAGGGCGAGATCGACTCGTTCCGCAGGTTCCAGAAGCAGCCCGCGCATCGGGGTGAGCAGGTCGAAGCGCAGCTCCGGCGGTTCATGGGCACGACCAGTGGGCGCAAGCTGCACTACGCCCGCGTGCTCGTCGAGGCGCTCGAGCTGGAAGAGGCGCCCACCCCGCTCGTCCGGCTGCTGGCGCGGGTGGCTGCGACGGGGCGTCCTAATCTTGCGGACCGGGGGTGATCGCCATGGAGGTCGAACCGCTCGACGCGACGTTCGGAGCGATCGTGCGCGGCGTCGAGGTCGCGAACCTCGACGAAGCGACGTGGTCCCAGGTCCACGCGGCGTGGCTCGACCGGGCGCTGCTGATCTTCCCCGGCCAGCACCTCACGACCGCTCAGCAAGATGCGTTCGCCCTCTGGTTCGGGGCGCTCGAATTCAAGGCGGCGCCGATCTCGAACATCGGAAAGAGCGGCCGCGTGCACTCCGAGCCCGACGACGACGTCGTGAAGTCGCTGCGCGGCAACGAGGGCTGGCACCACGACAGCACCTACATGCCGATCCAGGCGAAGGGCGCTGTCTTCTCGGCCGAGATCGTCCCGCCCGACAACGCGCCCACTGGCTTCGCCGACATGCGAGCCGCGTACGAGGCACTCGACGAGGCTGAGCGCGACCGACTCGCGACACTCACGGCGTACCACTCGCTGTACTACAGCCAGGGACGCGCGGGGTACCTCCCGTCGAAGAACGAACGAGGCGGCTACAACCAGTACGGCTATCACGACATGGAGCCGTCGCTGCGACCGCTCGTGAAGGTCCACCCCGACACCGGGCGACCGAACCTCTGCATCGGCCGCCACGCGTACGGCATCGTCGACATGGATCCTGACGAGTCCGAACGTTTGCTCGACGATCTCAGTGAGTGGGCGTGCCAACCGCCACGCGTCTACTTCCACCACTGGGAGGTCGGCGACGTGGTGGTCTGGGACAACCGTCGCCTGATGCACTGCGCCACGCCGTTCGACATGACGCAGCCCCGCCGGATGTGGCACACCCGCATCGCCGGCGAACCCGAGTCAGAGCTCGCGCTCAACCATGGAGGACGTCATGAGTGACTTCCCGACGCCCGAGGGGCTCGTGTTCAACCGCGCGCTGATCTCGGATCCTGCGGCGTTCGCGAAGGAGGCGAGCGCGGCATCGTGGCTGTACCTGTGCGGCGAGGACTTCGCCTCGATGGAAGGCGGCATGTCCTTCGCGGACGTCGAGGCCGCCGTCGACACTCCGGTGCAGATCGTCGCGGACCCTCCGATCCCGTTCGACATGGAGATGCTCCGCAGAGTCGTCGACGAGATCGACGAGTTGCCGCGGCCCACACTCGTCACCTGCCGCACCGGGCCACGCTCGTCGGCAGCCGTGTACGTGTACGCCGGCCTCCAGGCCGGCGCGACCCCCGATGCGGTGCTCGCGCGTGCCGAGGCAGACGACGCCCCCTTCTGCAAGTCAGAGCAGCTGAAGGCGTTGGTGCGAGACGGCCTCACCCAGCTCGGCTGAGCATCGTTACCGTTCGCGTCATGGTCCCCTCCCATCATCGCGAGTTCGTTGCTGCGAGCAGGTTGTGCGTGTTGTCGTGGAACCGGGCGCCCGGGTCCACGGATGCGCCTCCCCAGACGCCCGTCTTCTACGTGACCGACGGGGACGACCTGCTGGTGTCGATCACGGAGGGGCGCGCCAAGACCAAAGCGCTCCGTCGCGATCCCGCGATCAGCGTGTGCGTGCTCGGCGAGGCAATGCCGTTCCCGTACGTCACGCTTTTCGGTCGCGCACACATCGAGACCGATCCCACCGCTGCGTTCGAGGTCATGGCGCGTGTCGTCGAACGCATGGGACGAACGCTCGATGACGATGGTCGCTCCGCCCTGCGTGAGCGAGCGGATCGCGAGCAGCGGGTCGTGCTGCGCATCACCGCCGACCGGTCGGTGTCGAACATCCCGACGCCGGAGTGACCCGGACGATCAGATCGCGGTGGGATGCCGCGGCTGGTACAGCAACATGTCGAGCCCGCCGGGGAGCCGCATCGTCGTCACGATGCCGTAGCCCTGATCACGCACCTCGGGGTCGACGTCGACGCCCTTCGCCCGCAGCTCCGCGATCGTCGAGGTGATGTCGTCGCACATGAGCGAGATCTCGTGCCGCACACCCGCGTCGAACGTCGGTCCCTCGCCCGGGTGCACGCCGAGCTCGGCGGGAGGCAGCGCGTAGATCAACCAACCGTGCCCTGCGTCGACGTGACGCCAGCCGAAGACATCTCGGAGGATCTCGCGCACCGCGTCGGGCTCGGATGTGTACAGCAGACCGTGAACGCCGGTGATGGCCATGCGCCCATCATCTCGCACGGCGTCTCCTACGGTGATCGGTGTGGGCGACGACGGACCGCTTCCGGCGGGCGACTTCACGACCTGGCTCGTTGGGATCGACGCCGCGTTGCGCCGTGAGGCGGACGCCGACGTCCCGTGCGGGTCGTGCACCGCGTGCTGCCGCTCGTCGCAGTTCGTGCACGTCGAGCCGGACGAGGTCGACGCGCTCGCTCACATCCCTCCCGACCTGCTGTTCCCCGCGCCGGGCCGCCCTGGCCATCAGGTGCTCGGTTACGACGAGCGCGGCCACTGCCCGATGCTCGGCGACGACGGCTGCACGATCTACGCGCACCGTCCTCGCACGTGCCGCACGTACGACTGCAGAGTGCTCGCCGTCGCAGGGCTCTCACTCGACGAGCACGACAAGGCACCGATCGCCCGCCAGGTCGCACGCTGGCAGCTCACCTTCTCCACCGACGACGACCGGCATGACCGTGACGCGGTGCGGGCCGCGGCAGAGGCGCTCGCCGATGAGATCCCGAACGTCACGCAGCGGGCTGTCGCCGCGATCGCGATGCGCGACCTGTTCGCGGACCCCGCCACGCGGCCCGATCGTGCGGCCGTACGCCTCGAGCTGCGTCGGAGGACGTCCGACCCCTGATTGTCACGCCGGTGTCTGCGTGTCGGGCCGGCGCCATGGCGTGATCCACGGCGAGGCCGGCCAGCCCTCGGCCGCGGCCATGAGCGGGAAGGCGGTGGCGCCGTCGACGGACTCTCGCACGATGTCCGCGTGACCGGCATGGCGCGCCGTCTCCGTGATGATGTGCAGCAGCACCCACCGCACTGACCACGCATCGACGTCATCGGGGAACCACGGGACGCCTTTGGGCACGGGGACCGCTTGGCCGAGGTCGGCGACCTTGTCGATCACCGCTTCCGTCTCCCGCGCCACGGCGTCGTACATGTCGAGGATCGACTGGAGCGACTCACCCGGCTCGACGCGGAAGTTGGCCTCGTAGTCGTCAGGGGTGTCGATCTGTCGCTGCACCACGATGTCGATCCAGTAGCGCTCGACCGACGCGACGTGCTTGATCAGGCCGCCGACGCTGAGGGGGCTGACCGACGGCGACTGGCGGGCCTGCTCGTCGGTGAGGCCGTAGGCACTGAGACGCAGCACGAGCCGTTGCTGCGCCAGGTAGGCGAGGAGGCCCTCGCGCTCGTCGGCAACAGGAGGTGTCTGTCCGGGCATGGTCCGATCATCGCGGACCAAACCGGTCATTGAGCGGCCGGTTTGCCGGGCTCGGTCAGCTGTCGACGGGTCGGCGGATCGTCGTGACGACGAGCATCACCGCGCCGATGCCGCCGAGCAGCAACGCCAGGATGATCATCGGGTTGACGCTGCTCGACCCCGTCGCGGGAAGCACCTCGGTCGGGCTGACCGTGGCGGGCACCGTGCAGTCCGGCGGGATCGTGCCCTTGTTCTCGGTCGTCGTCGCGCCCTCGCCAG
>DATKAS010000261.1:0-2789 GCA_035497855.1 Acidimicrobiales bacterium | reverse complement strand
CATCGGTGGGCCCTCTCGGTCGAGCGCGGCCCACTTGAAGAAGAGCACCGCGATCACGGTCCAGACGATCGGGATGTTCCCGATCTTCATGATCGCCCCTGCGAGCTGTTGATCGTTGAGCGCCGCGAAGTTGTGGATGCGGGGCGCGAGCTCATAGGTGCGGTACAGCGGGAACGACGAGAAGGTGAGGAAGCCGCCGGGGATCATCGCGAACACGCCAGCGGCGACGAAGATGTACACCATCCGCACCGGGTAGGACGGGTGCACGAGCTCGGGCAGGGGGCTGATGAGCGGGAGCCACAGCACGATGCCGCCCGCGAGCCAGATCATGTCGAGGAGGAACCCGCCCATCTGCGTGGTGCGCACGTTGTCGACGACGATCGGTGCGTGGGTCGAGAGCAGCACCACGTTGACGGCGATCGCTGCGAAGAGCGGGCGCGACACGAAGCGGAGCACGCGGTAGATGCGGAGCTTCTCGGTGATGCGCCGCGCCATCCACTCAGGCGTGCCGAGCAGCAGCAGCGGTGACGCGACGAGCGTGTAGATCATGTACTGCACCATGTGCGCGGACGCGAGGTAGCCCGCGCCGAGTGTCGCGAGCGGCCAGTCGCTCGAGAGCCACAGCATCACCCAGCCGAAGCAGAACCACGTGAGGCGGCGCCGGTCGATCGGCGCTCCCGTGCGACGGTGACGCCGGTAGATCGACCTGAAGTACCCGAACGCCAGCAAACCGACCATGAGCCACACGCCCGGGTACGCGCGGAACTGCCAGCTCCACGGCACCTTGAGCGCATGACACCAGAAGCTCATGAAGAGATCTTCTGGTTGATCTGGTCGTAGGACAGCACGTCAGCGGTGACCTCGATGGGCGCAGACCGCTTGAACATGAGCCGAACGTCGAGCTGGGTTCCCGGCCGCAGAGGGCTCGAGAGGCTCTCGAGCATGATGTGCCCGCCGGCGGGCGCGAGCTTCGTCGTGTGGTGCCCCTTCAGCCTGAGATGGTTGTGCGGCCGCATGTCGGCATCGTGGATCGACACTTGGCCGACACCGGTCACGATGACGGCAACGAGATCATCGCTTCCGCCCGAGTTGTCGAAGGTCATGTACATCGACGATGCGTCGCCAGCGGTCTCTGAGGCGTAGACGTCCGTGACGGAGACGTGAGGCGTGCCCTCCGAGGGCGCTTGGCGCAGGACGAACACACCCACCAGGACCGCGATCAGTGCAGCGACCACGGCGGCCGAGGCGGAGCGGGTCTTCACGAGGGCCACTCCGTCGCCGCGACGAGCTTGGGAAGATCTCGAGCCCAGTCCGCCTGGCGGATGCCGAACGGGTAGACCAAGTGCGCTTCGTCGTCGAGCGAGTACGCGACGACCTGGCTTGCGTGCCCGACGGTGTAGCTGCCGTCTGCCTTGGGTGGGTTCAGCACCGACTCGGGAAGGTTCGCGGCGCGCTCCGCCGCCTCGATGTCGGACGCGGAACCGGTGAGCCCGATGAAGGTGACGTCGAAGTTGTCGAGCCACTTGCGGATCACGGCGGGCGTGTCGCGCGCCGGATCGGTCGTGACGAACACCACCTTGATCTTCGCGTTGACCTCCCCCGACACCTCACCGAGCACGGAGGCGATGTTGGCCATGTGCAACGGGCACACGTCCGGGCAATGGGTGTAGCCGAAGTAGAGGAGGGTGACGTAGCCCTCCGTCTGCTGCTGGAAGTCGAACGGCTTGCCCGACGTGTCGGTCAATGTGAACTCGGGCTTCTGGAGCGGCTGGTACAGCAAGGTGCCTGCCCATCCACCGTTGTCGTCCGTCTTCGAGTCATCGGACTTCATGGTGAAAAAGGCGAGCACGCCGAGCACGACGATCCCCAACGCGACGACGACCGCGGCGAGCCTGACGGAGGGGCCAGCGGGCCGAGGGTCGGGGGCGCCGGGCGATTCAGAGGGTTCGGACGTGACGATGCTCATCCCGGCCGTCAGTCTCGCGCCGGCCCCGGCCTCCTTCCCATTCGCCAGTTATCGTCCGAGCCGTGACCGACCAAGCCGACATCGAGGCCACCGACATCGAGGAGGTGGCCACCAGGTTCTTCGCAGCGATCGAGGCGGGGGACATCGAGGCGATCGGCCAGATCTACGCCCCTGATGCCGTGATCTGGCACAACACCGACCAGGTCGAGCAGTCCGTCGAGCAGAACCTCGTGGTGCTCCGGTGGGTCCACGAGCACGTGAAGGGCTGGCACTACGAAGACGTGCGCCGCAGCTGCTTCCCCGGCGGCTTCGTACAGCAGCACGTGGGCAAGGGCACCGCACCGAGTGGGCTGCCCGTCGCGATGCCGGCGTGCATCGTCGCGTCGGTGCGCGACTGCCGCGTGACCCGCATCGACGAGTACATCGATTCGGCGGGCGTCGCCGCGCTCACCGCGCGGCCGGCGAGCTAGTCCCTAGACCAGGTCGCCCTGGCTCAGGGGCGTCTGCTGCGTCACTGGCACGCCACCACGCACCTCATCAGTGATCATGATCATCCTCACTCGTGGATCGGTGTGGAACGCGGAGACCGAGGGAGCGTTGCCGAGCACGCCGAGCGAGATGACCTCGTCACCGATCGCTCCCCACAGCTGGTACGTGCGATCGGACGCGAGGCTCGGCATCGCTCGAGGCACGAGGTAGCCCTGCCCGTTCGGCTGCACCACGACGTCGGCCATCGCGGTGCCGTCGTCGGTGCGGAGCGAGGTGAGCCGCGCGTTCGGATCGGTCATGGCTTCGGCCGCGCCCACGACGACGGAGTCCTTCG
>DATKAS010000260.1:0-3962 GCA_035497855.1 Acidimicrobiales bacterium | reverse complement strand
GATGCCCTCGTCTGCGCTCACCTTGCCGACCTCGTCGACCGTGTCGAACATCGCCCGTTGCATCGCGATCGCGGCAGGACGACCGTGTTGGTTCGCGAGGCGGGCGGGCTCGGCAGCGAACAGCGCCGAGCACCAGCCACCGTTGCGTCCGGACGCACCGAAGCCGGCGATCTCCGCCTCGAGCACGACGATGCGCAGCGACGGATCTGCTCGGTGGAGGTAGTAGGCCGTCCAGAGCCCCGTGTACCCGGCGCCGACGATCGCGATGTCGCACTGCAG
This sequence comes from Acidimicrobiales bacterium, assembly GCA_035497855.1. GTDB lineage: Bacteria > Actinomycetota > Acidimicrobiia > Acidimicrobiales > DATKAS01 > DATKAS01. The sequence goes on along the minus strand of DATKAS010000260.1, from coordinate 3,683 downwards.
GTCGCCGGGCAGTGACGGTCGAGGGTCGAGCGAGCCGGGGACTGTGTCGAGCCAGAGGCTGCGGGAGGCGTAGGACGGGCCCGGCACGGCGCAAGGGTACGCTCGGCGCCGTGAAGTTCGGCATCTTCTACGAGCTGCAGCTCCCACGACCTTGGGAGACCGACTCCGAGTTCACGCTGATCCAGAACGCGCTCGACGAGGTCGAGCTCGCGGACGAGCTCGGGTTCGACTACGCGTGGGAGGTCGAGCACCACTTCTTGGAGGAGTACTCGCACTCGTCCGCGCCCGAGGTGTTCCTCGCGGCCGCGAGCCAGCGCACGAAGAACATCCGGCTCGGGCACGGCATCATCCAGCTCACGACGAACCACCCGGCGCGGGTCGCCGAGCGCGTGTCGACGCTCGACCTCGTGAGCAAGGGCCGCGTGGAGATGGGGCTCGGCGAGGCGAGCTCGGTCACCGAGCTGCACCCGTTCGATCGGCGCTTCCGCGACAAGCGGTCCGTGTGGGAGGACGCGGTGAAGTGCGTCCTGCCGATGTTCACCGAGGAAGGCTGGGAGTACCACGGCGAGTGGTTCGACTTCCCGATGCGCAACGTGGTGCCGAAGCCGTTGCAGAAGCCGCATCCGCCGCTCTGGGTCGCGTGCAGCCAGCTCGACACGATCGAGATGGCAGGACGGCGTGGCATGGGCGCGCTCGGGTTCCAGTTCGTGTCCGCCGAGGCTGCTCACGCGTGGGTGAACGCCTATTACAACGCCTACACGAAGCACCTCGACAAGCTGTGCGACTACCAGACGAACCCGAACATCGCAGTGGTGTCAGGGTTCATGGTCGCCGACACCGATGAAGAGGCGCAGCGTCGAGCCGAGGGATGGACCTTCTTCCAGTTCGCGCTCGTCTTCTACAACACGCACGGTCCGGTCGAGCCCGGCACCGTCGATCTGTGGCAGGAGTACCTGCAGTGGCGGGAGTCGCCGAAGGGGCAGGCGGCGACCGCGGGGAGCGGGCTGATCGGATCGGTCGACACCGTGCGCCGTCGGTTGCGCGCGTTCGAGGAGTCGAACGTCGACCAGGTGATCCTGCTCAACCAAGCCGGCAAGAACTCACACGAGCACATCTGTGAGAGCCTCGAGCTCTTCGCGCGCGAGATCATGCCCGAGTTCCACGAGCGGGACGGCGAGCATCAGGAGTGGAAGCAGCGCGTGCTGTCGGGTGAGATCGACCTCGAGGAGATCGACACCCAGCCCTACAACATGCCGTCGAACCAGACGCCCACCTCGAAGCTGAAGGCGACCGCGCAGGGCTAGCGGCTAGCTCGCGCAGAACGCCTTCGGCGGGGGAACCGTGAGGTTGACGAGGTAGTCGTTCGCCATCTGCGCGACGCACGGGCTGTCCGCGTAGCCGCCGTGCCCGTCGCCGTCGCGGGTGATCAGCACACCGGAGGAGAGCGAGCTCGCCATCCGCTCCGCCCACACGTAGGGGGTTGCCGGGTCGCGCGTCGTGCCGATCACGACGATCGGCGGCGCGCCGACCGCGGTCGCGACCGGGATCGGCTCGGCCTTCGCGGGCCAGTACGTGCACGACAGGTTCCCCCAGGCGATGAGGGGCCCGAAGCGGGGGGACACCTTGGCGAGGTCGGTCGCCTCGGCCTCGATCTGGGGCACGGTCTCGCGGCTCGGGCTGTCGAGGCAGTTCACCGCGCTGTTGGCTTCCCACAGGTTGTCCCACGTGCCGTCCGGCTGGCGTCCCGAGAGCACGTCGGCGACTCTGAGCAGGAGTGAGCCGTCACCCTGCTGCGCCTGGCGCAGCCCGAGCGCGAGCGGGTCCCAGAGCTCCTTGGCGTAGAGGGCATAGAGCACACCGGCAGTGAGCCAGCCTTCCGTCAGCTGGCGCGTGTCGGTCCTCGCTGGGATCGGGTTCGTCTCGACCCGCTTGAACAGCTCGTCGACGAGCCCGGCGGCGTCGGGCCCCGCAGGGCACCGCGGGTTGGCATCGCAGTCGGCGACGAACGCGTCGAACGCGGAGTCGAAGCCCTTGGCTTGGATCGCGTCCTCGTCGGCGGAGCTCGAGTTCGGGTCTTGTGCTCCGTCGAGCACCATCGCCCGCACCTTGTCGGGGAACAGCTGCGCGTACACGCTGCCGAGGCGCGTGCCGTACGAGAAGCCGAGGTAGCTCAGCTTGTCGTCGCCGACCGCCTGGCGGATCTGGTCCATGTCGCGCGCGGCGTCGACGGTGCCGAAGTGGGCGAGCGCGTCGCCGTACTTCTGCGCGCACGTCGCGGAAAACTGCTTGTTGAACGCGTCGACCTCGGGGATCTCACTCGGCTCCGGCACTGCATCGAGCGCGGCGTAGGCATCCTTCTGCGCGTCGGTGGCGCAGACGAGCCCGTCGCTCTGGCCGACGCCGCGAGGATCGAAGCTCACGAGGTCGAAGTGCTCGCTGATCGTCGGCTCGACGAGCGTGGCCAGCGACGGGAGGAAGTCGATCCCCGAGCCGCCCGGCCCACCCGGGTTGGTGAGGAGCGAGCCGATGCGCTTCGACGGGTCGGTCGCAGGCTGGCGGATCAGCGCGAGCGAGATCTTCTCGCCCGACGGGTTGCCGTAGTCGAGGGGGACCTGGAGCGTCGCGCACTCGAACTTGCGTTGCGTCTTGCAGGGGGTCCAGTCGAGGGTGCCGCTCGATTCGCCGCCGGCGGTCGTACCGGCTGCGGTCGTGCCGGCAGCGGTCGTGCCGGCTGCGGTCGTCGACGCCGACCCGCTGTCGTCGCTCGACGCGCAACCCGCCGCAAGGGCGGCAACGACGACAGCGATGGCGATCGGGCGGAGCATCTCCTCATGGTGCCCGGTCACGACCGCAGAAAACGCTCACCCCGCGACTCGGAGGGCTCGTACCGTGCGCCGGTGGACCCGGACGTCGTCGAGCACTACAGCGGGGGCGAGGAGCAGGCGCGGCTCGACGGGTGGTCGCTCGAACGGCTGCGCACAGAGGCCGTGATCGCAAAGATGCTGCCTGCGCCGCCCGCTCGGGTGCTCGATGTCGGCGGTGGCCCAGGACGGTATTCGGCGTGGATGACTCGCGCGGGATGGCGGGTGACGCTGCTCGATCCGGTGCCGCTGCATGTGGCGCAGGCGAGTGCCGCGGTGCCTGGGCGCGTCGAGTGCGGCGATGGTCGTGCGTTGCCGCATCCGAACGTGTCGTTCGACGCGGTGCTCGTGCTCGGGCCGCTCTATCACCTGCCCGACCGAGACGATCGAGTCGCAGTTCTGCAGGAGGCGGCGCGTGTGGTGCGTCCCGGTGGCGTCGTGGTCGCGGCGGCGATCTCGCGACTCGCGTCGGTGCTGGACGGGTTCGCGCGCGGCTTCGTGGTCGACCCCGAGTTCCAGGTGATCGTGGCGGGCGATCTCGCGACCGGCACGCACCACAACCCGGAGCGGCGGCCGGGATGGTTCACGACCGCCTACTTCCACCGACCTGCGGACCTCGCAGCCGAGCTACGCGACAGCGGGTTGGGCGACGTGCGCGTGGTCGGCGTCGAGGGGCCGGCATGGCTGTGGGGTGATCGCGGCCGCGAGCCCGGAGACGAGGAGTGGCGCCGGGCTGCGCTGTGGGCCGCCGATCTCGTCGAGGAGGATGACGACTTCATCCCGATGTCCGCGCACCTCCTCGGGATCGCCCGCCGCCCCGAC
>DATKAS010000259.1:0-4879 GCA_035497855.1 Acidimicrobiales bacterium | reverse complement strand
ATCAGCGCGAGGTCATCCCAGGGCTCCGCGACGAACTCATCAGAATACGGATCGACGTCAGTCGCTACGCGCGAGGTCAACGCCCTCAGCCGTCGACACGTAGGACGATGGCGCCGCCGGTGTCGCCCGCGGCGCAGCCCGTGAACAGCCCGACGCCTCCCCCGCGGGCCTCGAGCTCCGCAATGAGCTCGACGATCGCGCGAGCACCTGTCGGTCCTTGCGGGTGGCCGTAGATCAGGCTGCATCCGAACGCGTTCGTGCGTTCGACGGGAAAACCCGTCTGACGCGCGAAGAAGACGTCGTTCACGGCGAACGGGTTGTGTGACTTCACCGCGTCGACCTGGTCGATCGTGAGACCCGCATCGGCGAGCGCTGCGAGTGCGGCTGGCACCGGAGCCTTGGGCATCCGCGCCTTCTCGACGCGCGCGAACCCGCTTCCGAGGATCTGCGCGATCCCCCGCCCGCCGCTCAGCTCGCGTGCGACGTCGACCGGAGCGATGACCATGCCCGCGGCGCCGTCCGCGGGATGGGTCTGCGTGCCGAACGTGACCACGCCATCGGGCGACTGCGGCGCGAGCTTTGCGAGGCCTTCGGCCGTCGTCGGGTAGATCCCTTCGTCGACATCGACGACGAGGGGATCGCGTCCGCGTCGAGGCACCGTGACCGGAACCATCCACGCTCGCTGGAACGCGCGCTCGCCCGCGAGCGCTTCCTCGTACTGCGAGTAGCGCAGCAGCGTGAGGTCGTCGAGCTCGGCGCGCTCGATGCCGGCCTCAGCCGCGACTGCCTCGGCCGTGTCGACCATCGCTTGGCCGGCCCACGGGTCCTTCTTGAAGTTGTCGAGGATCCAGTGCTCGATCGTCGGCGAGCCGCCCGGGCCCGAGCTCGACGGGTACGTCAGCAGAGGCCCGTTGCTCGTGCGATCAGTCGTGATCACCGCGACCACCTCGCCGGCATCGGCTGCCGCGGCGCCCACCTGCACGCATTTCGCCGACGTCGCACACGCCTGGGCGATCATCGGGCCGGTGATGTCGGGCGCACCGATCTTCGCAGCGAGCGTCGGCCCTCCGAAGAACGACTCCTTCTGCGGCACGGTGATGCCGAGCACGATCGAGTCGAGCCGGCCAGCGTCGATGCCCGCCCGCGAGAGCGCGTCGCGAGTCACCTGCGCCGCGAGATCGATGCTGTTCACATCGGCAAGTGATCCTTGCCAGCGCACGAATGGTGACGACCAGGCCGCGCCGAGCGGGATCGCCGCGTCGCGGTGGTTCACTTGCCCGACTGGCCCTTGATCGCCTCGACGATGCGATCGGCGGACGCGCGCTGCTCATAGAGGTCACGCACGAGCCAGTACCGCAAGTAGCGAGAGAGCGAACACCGCGCCCACACCACGGCTCCGACGATGGCGATGCCGATGCCGAGGATCGTGGTGCTCATCGAGTCGCCCTGCGAGAGCTGGTCGCTCGCGTTGCGCACGCCCGTGACGCCGACGGCAGCGACGATGAACCCGGCGATCGTGGCCAGCACGCCGAGGATCACCAGGAGCCGCTCGCGATCAGCGCGGCCGCCCTTGACCTTCAGCTTGGTGATCTCGGCTTCGAACTGCTCGAGGCGCGGACCCGTCAACACGCCGGACGGCGCTGGTGTCGCGGGAATCGCAGGCGACGTCTCGACGACGTCCGTCACGGCGTTGTCCTCCCCCGGGGTGGCAATGTGGCAAACGGTAGCCACCTCGCTCTGTGCGTCAAACTAGCGATGTCTCGTGCCGAGCGTCAAGAGATGTGTAGGGTGTTGTCCGGTCGACCAAGGGGGACACGATGGAGTTCTCGCTGCTCAACGCAGTCCGCAACCACCCGCAATCCGCCTACGCGGAGAAGGACGTGTACGCCGACTACATCAGTGACGCCCTCCTCGCCGAGGAGATGGGCTTCGTCCGCTCGTGGTACGGCGAGCACCACTTCCGCGAATGCCAGTGGACGGGATCGCCGATCCAGGTCTGCACGGCTGTCGCCGCTCGCACCGAGCGGCTGCGCGTCGGCACGGCGGTCGCGCTGTTGCCGTTCCACGATCCGATCCGCATGGCCGAGGACGTCGCGATCTGCGACATCCTCTCCGGCGGTCGCTTCGACTTCGGAATCGGTCCCGGCTCACAGTTCGAGGAGTTCCGCTCGTTCGGCATCGAACCGAAGACGATGAACGGGCGCATGTACGAGTCGATCGACTGGATCCAGCAGGCGTTCGAGTCGAAGGACGAGTTCAGCCACAAGGGCAAGTACTACGACATCCCGAACATGACGTTCACGACGAAGCCGGTGCAGAACCCCGTTCCCGTGTGGTCGAGCTCTATGGGCCCGAGGAACGCGGCGCGCTCCGCGGAGCGAGGATTCAACTTCATCGGCCCTGGCAACTTCGGCTACGACGCCGCGCTCGCCGCCGCGGGCCGCAATCCCACCGACTACAAGATCGCGTCGATGCAGGTCATTCACGTCTCCGACTCGACCGACAAGGCGTGGGAGGAGGCGGGCGCGGCCATCGAGTACTTCGTGAACTTCTACAACCTACGGCTCGGTCTCGACGGTCAGCCTCAGGGCAACGACCCGATCACACAGGAGATGATCCGCGGTGGCAACGCGGGGTTCTGGTCGGCGGCAGTCGGCACTCCCGACGACGCGATCAAGGCGCTCGCGCCCTTCGCAGCGGGCCAGCTCGGCCGCATCACCGAGATCGCCTGCGGGTTCCGCCACGCAGGCATGCGCAACGACGTCGTGCACAAGTCGATGCGCCTCTTCCACGAGCACGTGCAACCGGCGCTCGCCGAGATCGCAGCTGCCAACGGCCTCTGAGCCGGGAGCGACACGTCGGTGGAGTGGTCGGAGGAGCTCGAAGAGCTCCGCAGGCGCGAGGCGTTCGCCGCTGGGCTCGGAGGGCCCGAAGGCGTCGAGCGCCAGCGGCGGCTCGGCAAGCTGACCGTCCGCGAGCGCATCGCTCGCCTCGCGGACGAGGGGTCGTTCCGCCCGTTCGGCGGCTTGCGGGGGCAGGCAACCTACGCCGACGACGGCACGTTGGTCTCTGTCGTTCCGATCGGCGAGGTCGACGGCCGCATTCGTATCGACGGGCGAGACGCGATCGTGATGGGCAGCGACGTCACCGTGAGAGGCGGCTCGCTCGGCGAGTTCGGCGCGCAGGGAACCGAGCTCTCCGCCGCAGAGCGGGCGTTGGAGTGGCGGTTGCCGTACGTGCGCCTGCTCGACTCGGCCGGTGGCAGCGTTCGCACGTTCGAGCAGCTGGGTCGCACGTACCTGCCGGACGGCAACATCCGCACCCAAACGGATGTGCGGTTGCTGCGAGAGGTGCCCGTCGTGGCTGCAGTGCTCGGGGCGGTCGCCGGGCTGCCGGCGCTCGAGGCGGTGCTCGCCCACTTCAGCGTGATGACCAAGCGCAACGCCCAGGTGTTTCCCGGAGGCCCACCGGTCGTCAAGGCGGCGACGGGGATCGAGATCACCAAGGAGGATCTGGGCGGTCCCGACATCCACGTCCGCGAGAGCGGCGTCATCGACAACCTCGCCGAGGACGAGGACGATGCGTTCGCGCAGATGCGCCGGTTCCTGTCGTACATGCCGTCGTCCGTGGACGAGCTGCCGTCTCGTTGCGACGCCGCGGATCCCGCCGACCGTCGTGACGAGCGCCTGGGCGACGCGGTGCCGCACAACCCCCGCCGTGTCTTCGATGCGCGAGCGATCATCCGGTCGGTCGTGGACGAGGGCTCCTTCTTCGAGATCGCCCCGCTCTACGGCCGCGCTCGCGTCACGGGGTTGGCAAGGATCGACGGCTACCCCGTCGGCATCATGGCCAATGATCCACTGCGGCTCGGGGGCGCGACCGACGTCGCGGCGGGGTCGAAGGTCGTGCGGCTGATCCAGCTGTGCGACACGTTCCACCTTCCCCTCGTGGACTTGGTCGACGAGCCGGGGTTGATGGTCGGCATCGAGTCCGAGCGCCAGGGGATCGAGCGCGCCGGGGCGCGCCTGATCTGCGCGGTCGTCGACAGCCGGATGCCGTACCTCGTCTTCATCCTGCGTCGCCTGTACGGCGTCGCGGGGCAGTCGCATCACCGTCCCTCTGGCATGTACCGGAGGTACGCGTGGCCTTCGGCGAGCTGGGGCTCGATGCACATCCTCGGTGGTGTCGCCGCCGCATACCGGCGCGACATCGAGAGCGCGGACGATCCCGACGCGAAGCGGACTGAGATCGAAGCGCGGCTCACACGGATCGCGTCACCGTTTCGCACCGCGGAGGCGACCGGACAAGACATCATCGACCCGCGCGACACTCGCCCTCTGGCGGTCGAGTTCGTGAGGGATGCGCAACGCGTGCTCGCGCGACAGCTCGGAGCATCGCCGGCTCCCTACCGTCCGTGAGAGGGTCGTGCGCGGCCTGAGGGTGCTCGAGCTGGCGGGGTCACTCGCCGGAGCCCATTGCTCGCGGATGTTCGCGACGACGGGCGCGGACGTGGTGCTCGTGGAGCCGCCCGAAGGCGCGCCGACGAGGCGACTCGGTCCGTGGGTCGACGACCGCGCCGGGGCGCGTCGAAGCGCGACCCATGAGTACCTCGACAGTGGGAAGCGTTCGGTCGTCCTCACAGACGACGACCTCGAGCGCTCCCTGCGGTGGGCGGATCTCGTCATCTCGACCTGCGACGGCCAGCCCGACGCCGCGCGGCAGCTGCACGAGCGGGTCGTCGCAGCCAACCCGGCCGCGGTCCATGTCGCGCTCAGCGGGTTCGGCCTCACCGGGCCGTACGCGCGGTGGCGGTCGAGCCCGCTCGTCGACTGGGCGTCAGGCGGGTACCTGTACCTCACGGGAGAGCCCGACCGCGAGC
>DATKAS010000258.1:0-8991 GCA_035497855.1 Acidimicrobiales bacterium | reverse complement strand
GCCCATGACGGATCCTCCGAAAGGTGATCGCACCTCGTGGTCGCCCACCCTGCCCACGACGGTGCCGGTTTGGATGATGTGACCCGGCCCGATCGTCGGGTCGGGGGTGAACACGCCTGCCACGGGGCTCACGACCAAGCGCTCGGTCGCGAAGAGGTGCTCGCCCTCGTGGCCGGTCAGGTGCGGGGTGGTGGTGCCGGCGATCGACTCGATCAAGGTGTCGACCTCGTCGGGTGTGTTGACGGAGATCGCTCGCACGTTCGGCACCGTGCGTTTCGCCATGCCGGTGAGCACGCCGCCTGGGCCGAGCTCGACGAGCGTCGTGACGCCAGCGTCCCCGAGCTCGAGCAGGCATTGCCGCCACCGCACCGGGCTGCACAGCTGGGCCGACAACAGGCTCGCCCAGTCGTCGCCCTTGTCGTGCGCGAGTGCGTCGACGTTGGACACCACCGGCACATCGGTGTCGCGCGGCCTCGCGTTCGCGATCGCCTTCCGCAGCCGGTCTCGCGCGGGCGCCATGAACGGCGTGTGGAACGCGCCGCTCACGGGAAGCGGGAGCACCTTCTTCGCGCCGAGCTCCTTCGCGATCATGCTCGCCGAGGCGACGCCTTCGGGTGAGCCCGCGATGACGACCTGGCCGGGCGCGTTGAAATTCGCGACCCACACGTCGGCGTCCGCACGGCGGCACGCGATCTCGACTTCGTCGTCGTCGAGCCCGAGGACCGCGGACATCGTGCCGGGCTGATCAGTGCCGGCCGCGTGCATCGCTTCGGCGCGCTCGGTCACGAGCGCGACCCCCTCGTCGAACGACAAGGCGCCGGTCGCCACGAGCGCGGTGTACTCGCCGAGGCTGTGCCCCGCGCAGTACATCGCGTCGAGGCCGGTGCGCTCGATCGCGTCGAGGACGACCAGGCTCGACACAAACGTCGTGAGCTGCGCGTTGCGCGTGTCCTTCAGCTCGTCCGCGTCGGCGTCGAGGAGCAGCCGCTCGAGGTCGCGCTCGGCGATCTCGCTCGCTTCGCCCACGAGCTCCCACGACTCCTCACCGGCCCACGGTCGCCCCATCCCTGGTCGCTGTGACCCTTGGCCGGGGAAGGTGAACGCGAGCATCAGTGGCAGGACTCCGTTCCGTGTCAGAGAGCGAGGCGGATCGCTCGTTGCGTTGTGTGACCACGTTGCTGCGCGGGAAGTTTCTCAGACTCGGCGGTTACCGGCCGGTTACCTCCGAGTAATGACAGGTACGCTGCTCCGTCCTCGCGATCGAGTGCGTGCCCGAGTGCGCGTGCCGAGCGCGCCCGAGTGGTGGAATGGCAGACACGGAGGCCTCAAAAGCCTTTGCCCGCAAGGGCGTGCGGGTTCAAGTCCCGCCTCGGGCACCTCCCACCCGACAGCGAACGCGCGACGGGCGCGGGCTCAGCCCAGCAGCTCGAGCAGGAACGGGTTCGTCTTGCGCTCCCATCCCACCGTCGTCGTGCCGCCGTGGCCCGGCAGCACGTGGGTCTCGTCGGGGAGCGGGAGGATCTTCTCCGCCATCGACGCCATGAGCTGTTCGTAGCTGCCGCCCGGCAGGTCGGTGCGGCCGATCGAACCCTGGAACAGGTGATCGCCGGAGAACAGGATCGGTGCCTCGCCGTCGATGTCGAGACGGAAGCACACGGAGCCCTGCGTGTGACCGGGCGTGTGGATCGCGGTGAACGTCATGCCTGCACCGCTGATGCGCTGCCCGTCGTCGAGCCCGTAGACGACTTCGGGCGGGCGGAGGTCGAGACCTTCGAGGTACGCGCCGAACATCCCGCTCGTGCCGAGCGGGTCGAGGAGCATGTGCTTGTCGGCGTCGTGGATGCGCACCTCGAGATCGGGATCGACGAGGTCGTCGTGCGAGCCGTGCACGAGCGTCCCGACGCCACCGATGTGATCGATGTGGCCGTGCGTGTTGAACAGCGCGACGAGGCGGAGGTCGTGATGCGCGAGGCGGGAGATGATCGCCGCGGGATCGGGGGGCGCGTCGATGAGGACGCACTCGCCACCCGGACCGTGCGCGGAGACGATCCACGCGTTCGTCTGCGCGAGCCAGAGCGGAAGGCCTTCGATGAGCACGGCGCGACCCTAGGCCGGTTGACCTGATGCGCCGGCGCGCTGTCGGCCCGCGTCGAGCGCGGCGGCGACGCGCGCCACCAGTGGATCCTCCTCGATCTCCTCGAGCGGCCTCGGCAGCGCGAGTGACCAGTTCGGCCATTGGTCGACCGTGCCGGGCATGTTCGGCCGCTCGCGCACCTCGAGCGCATCGTCGAGCGTCGCCGCGACGATCACCGACGGCGCATCGGCGAGCGCGCGGTGTGCCGCGACCGTCACGCGGTCCAGATCGGCATCGGGACCGAACCCGGTGACCTTCTCGAGCTGCGACTTGAACCACGACGCGCCCGACTCGCTCACGGTGATGCCGATCCGCCGTTGGTCCGCCAGGTCGGACCCAGTCCACGCGCCCGCCAGTGTCGGGAGGTCGTGCGTCGTCACCGCGGCGAGCGTCTGGACGGGGTATCGCTCTGGCTCGGTCTGCTCGAACCACACGAGCCGGTAGCTGAGGATGCCGCGCGCGGCGAGGTCGTCGCGCACCTCGTCTTCCACAGTGCCGAGGTCCTCCCCGACGACGAACGCTCCGGCTCGAACGCTCTCTAGCGCCAAGAGGTCGAGGAGCTCGCGCGCCGGCAGCTGCACGTAGGCGCCCGTCTTCGGCGAGCCGTCCGGCGGGATCCAGAACAACCGGTACAGGCCCATCACGTGATCGACGCGCAACCCGTCGATCCCGCGCATCGCGGCACGCACGGTCTTCAAGTACGGCGCGAAGTGCGCAGCGCGCAGCTTCCACGGGATGAACGGAGGAAGGCCCCAGTCCTGTCCGGCCTCGTTGAAGCCATCGGGCGGCGCGCCGACGTGCGCGTCGAGGGCGAGCAGGTCCTGCCACATCCACGCGTCGGCACCGCCCGGGTCGAACCCGACGGCGAGGTCGCCGACGAGGCTGCACCCGCGCTCGGCGGCGGCCGACAGCTGCACCTCGAGCTGCCATTGCAGCCACATGTGGAGGCGGACGCGCTCGTCGTGCTCGCGTGCGAACCGAGCGACGCGCCCCGACGAGGGGGAGTGGTAGCTCGGCGGCCACGCTTGCCAGCCACCCCCGTGACGCTCTGCGAGGGCGCAGTAGATCGCGAACGTGCGGAGGTCATCCCCATGCGTCGCGCAGAACGCGGCGAAGTCCTGACGGCTGCGCTCGTCCGCACGCGCCGACCACCACTCGAAGAGTCGGTCGAACGCCATGCGCTTGATCCGGAACACCGCGTCGCGATCGATGAGGCGACGCGCGTCGAGCGCGCGTCCGGCGGCAGTGGCACGCGCGAGGTCTTCGGCGAGCTCGCCGGCGCCTGGCAGGGATTCGACGCGCAGCGCGAGCGGGTTTCGCCAGATCCGGCTCGCGGGGTAGTAAGGGCTCGACTGCTGCGGATGCACCGGCGCCACGGCGTGGAGCGGGTTGAGCACGAGCATCCGAGCGCCGAGGCTGGCTGACCACGCAGCGAGCCGGGAGAGATCGCCGAGGTCGCCGATGCCCCAGCTCGCGTGAGAGCGAGCGGCATACAGCTGCACCGCCCATCCCCACATGCGCTCGGCGACCGGGTGCGTGCGTGCCGGCGCCACGACGAGCCGCGAGGGAGGCCATCCGTCGCGCGGCACGAGCTCGTGGTAGCCGAGCGGGAGATCAGGAGGAAGTGCGTCGACGGCCTCGACGGTCGTGCCGTCCTCGAGGTGAAGGTCGGCCGGGTTCCACAACCGATCGGTGGCGCCTTGCGACACGATCCACATCGGCGGCGCCGGCTCGGGAGGACCGTCGGGATGCGCGCCGGCACCCATCGCGGCGCGCAGTGCCTCGTGCGTCTCCACAGGGGTCTCGAACCACTCGCGGTCCCAGCTCCAGTAGCCGTCGGTGATGCCCCAGGCGTCGACGGCCACGCCGAAGTCTCGCACTGCGTCGCATCGACCGGAGGAAGTCTCGCCCTGGTGCACGAGCCGGCCCGTACACTCGACCGCATGTCGCGCTCGCTGATCGAGCGCCGCCTCACCGAGCTCGGCGGGCGGCTGAAGGAGCTCCGCAAGGAGCTCGCGATCATCGACGAGCAGCTCGCGCACCTGAACGGGGAGGCCGACGAAGCCCACTTGCGGGCGCTCGTATCCGAGACACCGCTCGCCGATCACGAGCACCGCGAAGCGCAGCGGCACGCCGACGCGATGTCCCGGCATCGCGACGACGTGGTGGCGACCATCGCCCGGCTCGAAGCCGACCAGGACAACTTGCTGGATCGCCTCGTCGCCGAACAGCAGTCGTGAGCGACTGCCGCCCGGCACCGTGACGGTCCGCATCGTCGTTGCCGAAGACGAGAGCATCATCCGGCTCGACCTGCGCGAGTCACTCGAGGAGGAGGGCTACGAGGTCGTGGGGGAGACCTCACGGGGCGATGAGGCCGTCGCCCTCGTCGAGCTGCTCGCGCCCGACGTCGCGATCCTCGACATCAAGATGCCCGGGCTCGACGGCATCGAGGCCGCGCGGCGCATCACCGAGCGCTCCACCACCGCAGTGCTGATCCTCACGGCCTTCAGCCAGCGCGACCTCGTGGAGCAGGCGCGTGACGCCGGAGCGCAGGCGTATCTCGTGAAGCCGTTCCAGCGTGCCGAGCTGATGCCCGCGGTCGAGCTCGCGCTGGCCCGCCATCGCGAAGCTGTCGCGCTCGCGCAGCAGGTCACCGACGTCACCGGCCGGCTCGAGGCGCGGAAGGTCATCGACCGGGCGAAGGGGGTGCTGATGGACCAGCACGGGATGTCCGAGTCCGATGCGTTCGCGTTCATCCAGCAGTCGGCGATGCGCACCCGATCGACGATGGCCGCGGTCGCCGCGCAGATCCTCGACGGCAGCCTCGTCCCCTGACCTCTCGGTCTCGTCCCTGACCTCTCGGTCTCGTCCACGTCGTACGCTCGCACTGTGGCGAAGCTCCTCCTGTTGGACGGCAACTCGCTGACGTACCGCGCGTTCTTCGCCCTGCCGACCGACATGGCCACGTCGTCGGGTCAGGTCACCAACGCCGTGTTCGGCTTCACCTCGATGCTGATCAACCTGATCCGCGACCAGCGACCCGATGGCGTCGTCGTGCTGTTCGACCGACCCGAGCCGACGTTCCGTCACGAGGCCGTCCCGGAGTACAAGGCGCAGCGCGAAGCCGCGCCCGACATCCTCCGCCAGCAGATGGGCCTCGTGCGCCAGATCGTCAACGCGCTCGGCATCGAGGTGGCCGACCTCGAGGGATACGAGGCCGACGACCTGATCGCGACGCTCGCCACGCGCGGCCGTGATCTCGGCATCGACGTCGTGATCGTGACCGGGGACCGCGACACGTACCAGCTCGTCGAGGACCCGCACATCGCCGTGCTCTACAACCGGCGTGGGGTGTCCGACTACGTGCTGTACGACGAGGCAGGCATCGTCGAGAAGACCGGGGTGACGCCCGCGCAGTACCCCGAGTACGCCGCGTTGCGCGGCGATCCATCCGACAACCTCGCGGGGGTGCCAGGGGTCGGCGAGAAGACGGCTGCGAAGCTGATCACCACCTTCGGTGACCTCAGCGGCGTGTTCGCGAACGTCGACAAGCAGACGCCCAAGCTCCGCGAGAGCCTCGCCGCGAACGAGGCGCGGGTGCGCAAGAACGCCGAGGTGATGGTGCTGCGACGAGATGCGCCGATCGACGTCGACCTCGGGAACATCGCCGCTCTCGGGGTGCAGCCGCCCGACTTGGGGGAGGTGAAGCGGCTCTTCGAGTTCTTGGAGTTCCGGTCGCTGTTCGAGCGGCTCGCGGAGGTGCTCGACGCGCCGATCGTGAGCGCGCAGCCGTCGGGCGCAGCGATCACGGCCGATGTCACCACCGTCGATCGCGCCGGCGCGGTTGCCGCGCTCACTGCGCTCGCCGCGGGCGACGAGCCCGTGTCTGTCGGCCCCGCATGGGTCGGCACGCCGGGCCGCACGGATCTGCTCGGCCTCGCGTTCACTGTCGCAGACGCAGACGCAGACGCAGACGATGAGGTCATCTGGGTCCCGGCAGCGATCCTCGCGCACGACGACGTGAAGCAAGCGCTCGCGTCGCTCGTTCGCGAGGGTGGTCCGGGTGTTCGCCTCCATCATGCGAAGGCGCTCATGCGATCGCTCTACGAGATCGACATCGACATCAAGGGCCTCGAGCTCGACACGAGCATCGCCGCGTACCTTCTCGATCCCGCCGAGTCTCGCTATGCGATCTCTGACCTGCTGGCGCGCTACACCGGTCTCGAGCTGGGCCCCCGAGCCGCCGCCGAGCTGCAGCTCGACCTCGATGGCAGTGGCATCGACGAACCCACTGCGGCCGGGCTCGACGCGGTTGCGACGGCGCGACTCGCGCCCGCGCTCGAGCAAGCCCTCGGGCACCAGGGCATGCGATCCCTGTACGACACGATCGAGAACCCACTCGTGCGTGTGCTCGCGCGCATGGAACGGGTGGGTGTGGGTGTCGACGCAGACGAGCTCCGCGCGCTGAACGACCGGCTCGTGAGCGAGTGCCGCAGGCTCGAGCGCGCGATCCAGGAGGAGGCGGGCATCGAGTTCAACGTCAACTCGACGCCGCAGCTGCGGGAGGTGCTGTTCGACAAGCTCGGCCTCGCGCCCCAGAAGAAGACGAAGACCGGGTACTCCACGGATGCCGCGTCGCTCGAGCGGATCCGGGACCAGCACCCCATCGTCGAGCTGCTGCTGTCGTACCGCGAAGTCGAGAAGCTGCGCTCCACGTACGGCGAGGGCCTGCTCGCAGAGGTGGCGCCCGACGGCCGCATCCACGCGTCGTTCAACCAGACCGTGGCGCGCACGGGCCGCCTCTCGTCCGACCAGCCCAACCTCCACAACATCCCGGTGCGCAGCGACGAGGGACGGCAGTTCCGCAAGGCGTTCGTCCCCGCGCCGGGTAGGGAGCTCCTCGTCGCGGACTACAACCAGATCGAGCTGCGCTGCATCGCCCATCTCGCTGAGGACCCCGGCCTCATCGCAGCGTTCGAGGCGGGCACCGACATCCACACCGAGACCGCGGCACGCGTGTTCGGAGTCGCGAAGGACAAGGTGTCGGTCGAGCAGCGAGCCAAGGCGAAGATGGTGTCGTACGGGTTGGCGTACGGCATGGAGGCATACGGGCTGGGCCAGCGCCTGAACATCCCGACCGAGGAGGCGGCCGAGATCCTCGACGCGTACTTCACCGCGTTCCCGTCGGTGAAGAAGTACATGGAACGCACCGTCAACGAGGCGCGCCAGCGCGGCTACACCGAGACGCTGTTCGGTCGCCGCCGACCGATCCCGGAGCTGTCGTCGTCGAACTTCCGGATCCGCCAGGCCGGCGAGCGCCAGGCGATGAACGCCGGCATCCAAGGCCTCGCCGCCGACATCTTCAAGGTCGCGCTCGTGCGCCTCGATCACGAGCTCGAGGCCCGCGCGCTCGCGAGCCGGCTCATCCTGCAGGTGCACGACGAGGTGATCCTCGAGGTGACGCCGAGTGAGCACGAGGTGGTGGCCGAGCTGACGCAAGCGATCATGAAGGGTGCCGTCGAGTTGCGCGTCCCACTCGAGGTGCATCTCGCGTTCGGCCCCTCGTGGGCCGACGCGAAGCCCTGAGGCCGAAACGGGTCGTTCGACTCTGGCCGGGCCGAATGACCCCTGGTAGAGCCGCCTGGCGCTGTTCCACAATGTGGCCATGGCGCACGGTCGCGGCAACTTCTGGATCCCCATGCTGCTCGCGGCCGTCGTCTGCTACGCGCTCCTGTCGATCACGGTCGCTGTGTCGACGGCGAACAAGTGCGACAACATCAGCAACGGCCACAAGGACTGGACGCTCGTCCCGCCGAAGTGGGAGTGCAAGCAGGTCTTCGCGCCAGGCAACTGACGTGCCGGCGTGAGGGCACGGGAGCGCCACTGGTTCGAACCGGTCGCCGATCACCTCGGCGCGGCGTACTTGCGCTACTCGTTCACGAAGGGCACTGCGCAAGAGGTCGCGTTCCTCGTCGACGAGCTCGGCCTTCGTCCCGGCGATCGGGTGCTCGACGTCGGCTGCGGCCCGGGCCGGCACGTCCGCGAGCTCGCCAGCCGAGGCGTCGCGGTGGTCGGAGTGGATCTGTCATGGCGTTTCGTGTCGTTGGGTGCGACGTCAGGCGCGGGCTCGTATGTGCACGCCGACGCTCGCCGGCTGCCCGCGCGCGCGGATTCGTTCGACGTCGCGATCTCACTGTGCCAAGGCGGGTTCGGGCTCCTTGGCGGTCCCGGCAGCGCGATCGACGAGGACGTGCGGGCACTGCGCGAGATGACCGCCGCGGTGAGGCCGGGGGGTCGAGTCGTGGTGTCCGCGTTCTCCGCCTACTTCCAGGTGCGCCATCTCGACGATCCTGCCCAGTTCGACGCCGAGCGCGGCGTGCAGCACGAGCACACCGAGGTGCGTGACGAGGCGGGGCAGGCCGCGCTGGTCGAGCTGTGGACGACGTGCTTCACGCCGCGCGAGCTCAGGTTGCTGATGGCCGCGGCGGGCGCAGAGGTGGACGCGCTCTGGTCGGTCGAGCCGGGCCGGTACGCCCGCCGACCGCCCGAGGTCGATCTCGCGGAGTTCCTGGTGATCGCCCGGAAGCCCGGTGGTACCCTCTCCGGGCGCTGAGCGGCTCCGCGGTGCGCGTCCCCGCGCCGCCGACCACCGCCACAGCCGGCCCGCCGACAACCCATTCTCCCAGCCCACTCAGGCAAGACCCCGAAAGCGAATCCGTGTCCGACCAGCAGACCCCCGTCCCCTCCGACCCCGCGAACGCAGCACCCACATCACCAGCCGACGACGCCGGTGCCCCCGGCACCGTCAGCGAGGACGGCGTGTACACGCCCCGGCAGGTGGTGGCCGACGACCTTGG
>DATKAS010000257.1:0-9257 GCA_035497855.1 Acidimicrobiales bacterium | reverse complement strand
CTCAACCGTGCTCGCCGTTGCCGAGACCGCGCTCACCCGCATCAGCAAGGCCAAGGCGGCGGCTCTGGCCGAGGAGGGTCGGCGCGGCGGCCAGCAGCTGGTGGCCCTCGTCGAGCACCCCGAGGCGTTCCTCAACCCGGTGCTGCTCGTCGTGCTCGTGTGCCAGCTCGTGCAGGCCACGCTCGTCGGCATCGTGTCCGAGCGGCTGTTCGGCACCTTGGGCATCGTCATCGCCACGGTGTTCAACGTGGTGATCGTGTTCGTGCTCGCCGAGGCGGCGCCGAAGACCTGGGCGCTGCAGCATCCCGAGCGCTCGGCGCTCATGGTGGCGCGACCGGTCTCGGGGCTCGTCGCGTTCGCGCCGATCCGCATCGTGTCACGGGGCCTCATCGGCCTCACGAACATCATCCTCCCTGGCAAGGGCCTGAAGAAGGGGCCGTTCGTCTCCGAAGAGGAGCTGCTCGCGTTCGCGGACGTCGCGGTGGAGGAAGACGTCATCGAGCACGAGGAACGCGAGCTCATCGAATCGATCATCGAGTTCGGCGACACCGTGGCCCGCGAGGTCATGGTGCCCCGCCTCGACATGATCACCGTGCCCGAGCACATGGCGGTCTCCGATGCACTCGACGTCGCGATCGAGCACGGCTTCAGCCGGCTGCCGGTCATCGGCACCACCGTCGACGACGTGCGGGGCCTCGTGTATGCGAAGGACCTCATGCGGGCCGAGCGCGAAGGGCGCGGCACGGAGCCCGTGAAGGGCACGATGCGGGCAGCGCACTTCATCCCGGAGACGAAGCCCGTCGCCGAGCTCATGCGCGAGATGCAGGCGGGCAAGTTCCACATGGCGCTCCTCGTCGACGAGCACGGCGGCATCGCCGGCATCGCGACCCTCGAGGACCTGCTCGAACAGCTGGTCGGCGACATCGTCGATGAGTACGACACCGAAGATGCCGAGTTCGAGCGCCTGGACGACGGCACCTATCGCGTGCAGGGCAGCCTGCCGATCGACGACCTCAACGACCTGCTCGAGGCCGACCTGCCGCACGACGACTGGGACACGGTCGGTGGCTTCGTGCTCGGTGCGCTGGGCCGAGTGCCGGAAGCGGGCGAGTCGATGCCCTACCGGCGGTGGACGTTCACGGTCGAGGACATCGACGGTCGGCGGATCGGCGCGGTGCGGGTCGCCACGAACCCCGAGTGGCAGCCGAGCGAGGACGAAGAAGAAGAGTCGTGAAGTCGTGAGCGCGGCGTCGGGGCTCGGCTTCCGGTCCGGGTTCGTCACGCTGGTCGGGCGGCCGAACGTCGGGAAGTCCACCCTCTTGAACCGCATCCTCGGCACGAAGGTGTCGATCGTCTCCGACAAGCCGCAGACCACTCGCACGCAGGTGCGCGGCGTGCTCAACCGGCCCGACGCGCAGGTCGTCTTCGTCGACACGCCTGGCATCCACAAGCCCGTCACGGCGCTCGGCACGCGTTTGAACGAGACGGCGACGCAGGCGGTCGCGGGCGTCGACGTCGTGTGCCTCGTGATCGACGCGACGATGCCCCTGGGCAAGGGCGACCGGTTCGTCGCGGCGGGCGTGCCGAGTGACGCAGTGCTCGTCCTGAACAAGGTCGACATCGCGAAGCCGGAGGAGGTGCTCGAGCAGCTGCGCAAAGCGAGCGACCTCGAGCTCAGCGAGTACTTCCCGGTGTCGGCCGCGACGGGCGATGGCGTCGCTCCGCTCGTCGACCACCTCGTCACCCGACTCCCCGAAGGCCCGCCCCTCTACCCAGACGACGTGGTCACCGATGTGCCGGAGGCGTTCTGGGTCGCCGAGCTCGTCCGCGAGCAGCTGTTCCGTGTCGCCCGTGAGGAGCTGCCCTACTCGATCGCGACCCGGGTCACCGAGTGGGACGATCCCGGCCCGCGCATCCGCTGCGAGATCCTCGTCGAGCGCGAGTCGCAGAAGGGCATGGTGATCGGGAAGGGCGGCTCGGTGCTGAAGGACGTCGGCACCGCGGTCCGCGAGCAGCTGCCTCCCGGCGCGTTCATCGAGCTGTTCGTGAAGGTCGACAAGGACTGGCAGCGCCGTCCCCGCTCGGTCGAGCGCCTCTACTGAGCGCCGCTACTGACCCCAGGCGAACGCGGTCACCCCGTCGGCCACGAGGATCGGGTCGGCGTCGGGCTTCGGCAGCACGAAGAGCGACTGCGCGGCTCCCTCGCGGAGGAACGCGATCTCGTTCGAAGGCGACACCGCGGGCACCGCGGGGAAGAGCGCGAGGTCGGTGACCGGGGTTGCCGGCTCGGGGTCGCCGGCGCAGAGACGGTGCAAGAGCACCTGCCCCGTGCCCTCCGCGAACTGGCGGGCGTACCAGAGGCACTTCGCCGAGTCGCGCACGCCCCACCGGTAGTCGTCAGGGTCGGGGTCGGGCGCGACGGTCTTCGGATCGCCCCCGGTGATCGCGACCGAGTAGAGCCCGGGCTTCGAGAGCTGGAACCCGCTGTCACCTTCGGGCGGCAGCGGCAGGTTCGAGTTGACGAAGATCACCTCGGTGCCGTTCGGCGCGACCGAGACGCCACCGTAGGCCGCGGTCGCTTCCACGATCGGATGGGTGTCGAGCGAGTCGGTGTCGAGGACGCCCACGTCGATCGGGCTCACGTCGTTCGCTCCCGACACATACGCGATCGACTTGCTGTCGCCGCCCCACGAATAGCTGCTGACCCACAGCGTGGGATCGGGGCTGCGCACGCCGCCAGAGCCGGGATCGACGAGCTGCAGGTCGCCACCGTCGAGCCCGATCGTCGTCATGAACGCGAGGGTCGACGAGTCGGGCGACCACGACGGGCGAAATGCCGCGGCCGGCTCGCCCTCGGACGATGCCGGATCGTGCGAGACCCCGACGGGCACGAGCAGCTTCGCGTCGCTCCCGTCCGCGTTCGCGATCCAGAGCTCACCGCCGGTGTCTTCCGTGCTCGCGAGGCGCACGAACGCGAGGTGCTTGCCGTCGGGCGAGACGGCTGGTTGATCGTCGCGCGGCCCGTCGGTCAACGGGGTGGGGTCACCTCCGGGGTCGACCACGAAGATCTGCCCGCCCTTCGCGTAGTAGAGGCGTTCGTCCACCTCCGACGGAGCTGTCGAGTCGGGCGTCACGGACGTGTTCGGGCTGACTGCCGTCGTCTCGGCTCCGCTCGTTGCCGTCTCTGTTGTCGGCGCGCTCGATTCGGAGTCGTCGCTGCATGCTGCCGCGACGATCCCGAGCATCGCGCAGGCCCCCACCACCAAGCCGATGCGTCGCATGCGGTGAGGGTAGGGGCCGAGGCTCAACGGAGCGCGCGCAGGAACGTTTCGGCTTCGTCGCGATGGCGCGTGCGGCGCATCGGAGGGAGGGCGCGCACGAGGTCCCAGCGATACGTCGCGGTTGCGAGGCGTGAGTCGAGCACGGCGACCACGCCTTGGTCGGTGGTCGTTCGGATCAGCCGTCCGGTCGCTTGTGCGAGGAGCACCGCGGCCCGAGGGAGGTCGATCTCTGCGAAGGCGTTCGCTCCTGCACGCTCACGGCGCGCTTGCAGCAACGGGTCGTCGGGACGCGGGAACGGCAGGCGATCGATGGTGACGAGCGACAGGCTCGGACCTGGCACGTCGATGCCCTGCCAGAAGCCCATGGTCGCGAAGAGGCAAGCGTCATGCTGCTCGGCGAATCGGGCGAGCAACCTCGGCTTGGGGTGCTCGCCTTGCGCCAGGATCGGGAAGCCCACCCGAGAGCGGAGCGCGGTCGCGGCCGACTGCATCGCTCGCCAGGAGGTGAACAACGCGAGGGTGCGTCCCCCGGCGGCTTCGATGAGCGCCGCGAGCTCGTCGTGCACTGCGGCCTCGTAGCCGGGCCGACGCGGATCGGGGAGGTGCGCCGCGCAGTACAGCAGCGCGTGATCCTCGTAGTCGAACGGGCTGCCGACGTCGATGAACGTGGTTCCGGGTGGCGCGCCGAGGCGGATGGGCAAGGTGCGCGGCAACGTCGCGCTCGTCAGCACCACCGTGTGCTGCGGCCAGAGGTCCTGGTCGAGCACCTCGCGCACGTCGATCGGCGCGACCTCGAGCCGGGGCGCGTCAGGCGCGCCTTCGACCCAGGCGACATAGGTCGACGGGATGGCGGCGACGATGTCGACAGCCTCGAACACAGAGACGAGAGCCTTCTGCGCTCTGGCTTTGCGCGTGTGCACTGACTCCGGCGCGTCGGTAGGGATCGTGCTGATCGCGGTCGACGCGCGCTCGAGCCGGGTGCGCGCGAGCGCCAGGGCGTCGGAGAGGTCGTCGGGCAACGGGGATGGCAGCCGCTCGCCGAGATGGGGAGCGATCGCTTCCGCCCACCTCTCGGCCATGTCGTCGAGCGATGCGACGAGCTCGGGATCAGCGATGACCGTCCGGACCGTGCGCGCCAGGAAGCGGAAGCGCGAGGGAGCGAGTGTGATGCCGGAGGTGGCCGAGATGACCTCTTCGAGCTGGTGGGCTTCGTCGATGACGACGAGGTCGTGGTCGGGCAGCAGCGTGCCGTGCATCGCCACATGCATGCCGTACAGGTGGGTGTTCACCACGACGACGTCGGCGTCCTCGCCGCGGGCGCGTGCCGACTCGGCGAGGCACTCGTCGCCCATCGGGCAGCGGAGGGCACCGGGGCACTCGTCCCAACCGACGCTCACCGCAGACCACGCGGTCACACTCGGCTCCCACTCGAGCTCGGCGCGATCGCCCACGTCGGTGTGCTCTGCCCACGCCACGAGCCGGCGCACCTCGTCGCGCAGCGACGCCGGCGCGTCGTCCACGCCGAGGTCGAGCTGGCCGTCTCCGCCCGACACGATCTCGGCCACCCGCTGCCTGCACACGTAGTTGGCGCGGCCCTTCAGCACCGTCCAGGTGAACGGTCGTGCGAGCGTCTGATCCAGGAACGGAAGATCTTTCATCGCGAGCTGGTCCTGCAAGGCCTTCGTCGCGGTGGCAACGATCGTCTTGCGGCCCGACTCGATCGCGGGCACGAGGTAGGCGAGGGTCTTCCCGGTGCCGGTGCCCGCTTGCACGAACAGGTGCCGGCGCGCGTCGATCGCATCGCTCACGGCTTCGGCCATGTCGCGTTGACCCTCCCGCCGCTCGCCTCCACCGGGTAGCGCGGCGACCACGCGCTCGAGCTCGGAACCCACCGGCCCACCCTAGAGAGGCGGTAGGTTCGACTGGTGGCTGGGCTTTCTGGTCTCGAGGGCATCGACCCGAACCGGATCCCCGCCCACATCGGCTGTGTGATGGACGGCAACGGCCGCTGGGCGCAAAAGCGAGGGCTGCCCCGCACAGAGGGTCACGCCGCGGGGGAAGAGGCGCTGTTCGACGCCGTCGACGGCGCGCTCGAGCTCGGCGTCCGATGGCTCACGGTGTACGCGTTCTCCACCGAGAACTGGCGACGTCCGGTCGACGAGGTGCGCTACCTCATGGGCTTCAACGAGTCGATCCTCACCAGGCGACGCGACGAGCTGCACGAGCGAGGCGTGCGCATCGCGTTCATCGGCCGGCGCGACTGGCGCGTCCCCCGGCGCCTCGTCAAGCGCATGGACGAGGCGCGTGAGCTCACGAAGGCCAACAAGACGATGACGCTCACGATCGCGTTCAACTACGGCGGGCGCGCGGAGATCGTCGATGCCGTGCGGTCGCTCGTCGCCGAGGGCGTGAAGCCCGATGACGTGAGCGAGAAAGCGATCCGGCGGCACCTCTACGACCCGAAGATGCCGGATCCCGATCTCGTCGTGCGCACCTCCGGTGAGTACCGCATCTCGAACTTCCTCCTGTGGGAGCTCGCGTACAGCGAGCTCGTGTTCACCGACGTGCTGTGGCCCGACTTCCGTCGTGAGCACCTCTTCGAGGCGGTGCGCGAGTACCAGCGGCGGGACCGGCGCTTCGGAGCGGTCGAGCCGTGAGCCTGTACCGCGAACGCGGCATCGTGCTGCGCACGTACAAGCTCGGCGAAGCCGACCGCATCGTCGTGATGATGACCGAGTCGAGAGGCAAGGTCCGCGCCGTCGCAAAGGGCGTGCGCAAGACGAAGAGTCGCTTCGGCGGACGCCTCGAGCCCACGTCGCACGTCTCGCTGCTGCTCTACGAGGGCCGCGAGCTCGACATCATCAGCCAGGTCGAGTCGATCGACCACTTCCGGACCATCCGCGAGGATCTCGACCGGCTCGCCCAGGCGGTCACGATGCTCGAGGTCGTGGATCAGGTCGCGCAGGAGCGCGAGGCGTCGCAACGGCTGTATCAGATGCTGCTCGGCGCGCTCCGTACGCTCGCCGCGAGGCCGTCGGTGATCGTCGTCCCCGCGTTCTTCTGGAAGGTGCTGGACCTCGAAGGGCTGCGCCCCGAGCTCGACCACTGCGTCACGTGCGGCATCGACGTCGACCTCGTCGCCTTCGACGTCGACCAAGGCGGCGTGCTGTGTCGCACCTGCCGGCGAGGCGTGCCGATCAGCCCCGAAGCGCTCGCACTGATCCGCCGCATCCTCGGCGGAGGACTGGCGGCCGCGCTCGACGAGCCCTCGTCACCGGTCACGCACGAGGTCGAAGTGCTCGCGACCCGGAGCCTCGAGCACCACCTCGAGCGCCGCATCCGCTCGATGACCGTCCTCTAGCGCGAACCGGCTGGCGGGTCGTAGGCGGCGGCGAGGCGCTGGAGCACGGCCGGGGTCGAGAGGACGTCCGTCGAGTCGGTCCATTGGTCGATCGCACCGATGAGAGGGAGTGAACGCAGCCACGGATCGGTGACTCGGTCGAGGCACCCTGCGACGAAGCGCTCGGCGAAGATCACCTCGAACGGGCGCCCGTAGAACAGCCGGCGCGTCGGCTCGACCGGATCGGTGATCGCGAGCGCGTTGTGGAGCCGAGCGGCCGCCTCGCACGCGCCGACGACGTCGCCCGCTCGCAAGAGTGGGCCGAGCTCGCTCGCGGCGTCGAGCTTCTCGAAGGCCGTGCCGAACCATTTGCTGTACGGCGCGTACCGACGCTCGAGGAGGAAGCACAGACGCATCAGGTCGCGCATGAGCCGAGCGGTGATGACCGACGAGCCCAGGTCGTCACCGACCTCGAGTGTGCGGCCGACGAACGCCTCTTCCTGACCGATGCGCTGCCATTGACACGCGAGCAGCCAGAGCCACAGCTCGTCGGGATACCAGTCGAGCTCGGCGCGCAGAGCCGTGAGCTGGCCCGTGTCGTCGTGGAACACGCTGCCGGCGACGACACCGAGGAGGAGCTGTTGGGGGAGGACGAGCCACCCGCGCGTCGTTGGTCGCGGCCGCGGGTCGCATCCGAGGTGCCGCGTCAGCCAGCCGTCGAGTGTGAAGACCTCGACCCAGTGCCGGGGCACGACGTCGTCCCAGCCGAACTTCGTCGGCCAGCCGAGGAACGTGTCCGGCAGCCCCGCGTCGACCGCAGTCCGCACCCGGTCGACGTCGGCGCCATCCACGAACACGTGGAGGTGCGGACCCCAGCCATGGTCGGTGCTGCGCTCGGTGTCGTACCCGAGCACGTCGGATCCCCAGCCGAGCCGCGCTGCTGCATGAGGCACGCCGTGCAACAGGGGAGCGACCGCCTCCTCGTAGTAGAGCCGCGCGAGCTCCACTCCGGGACGAAAGGCAGGCTCGGAGTCGGGCACGGCGGCGAGCGTAGATTCGCCCTCGTGATCACGTTGGCGTGCCTCGACATGGCGGGGACGACGGTCGCTGACGGCGGGGCCGTCGAGTCGTCGTTCGTTGATGCGATGGCGCATTGCGGCATCGCCGAAGAGAGTGAGCAGATGTGCGCAGCGCTCGACTATGTGCGCGCCTCGATGGGTCAGTCGAAGATCGCCGTGTTCCGCCATCTGTTCTCGGGGGACGAGGTGGAAGCGGTTCGCGCGAACGAGGCGTTCGAGGCCGCGTACTCGCGGGCGGTCGACAGCGGTCGGATCAGCCCGATGCCCGGCGCCGAGGGCGCGCTCGTCGAGCTCCGCGAGATGGGAGCGAAGGTCTGCCTCACGACAGGCTTCGCGCCCGACACCCGCAATCGCATCCTCGACACGCTGCGGTGGCACTCGCTCGTCGACTTGGTGCTCTCGCCGTCCGATGCGGGCCGCGGTCGTCCGTTCCCCGACATGATCCTCGCCGCCGTGCTGCGGCTCGAAGTCGACGCCGTGAGCGAGGTCGCGGTTGCCGGCGACACGGTGAGCGACCTCGTCGCGGGCACGCGGGCCGGTGCGTCGATCGTCGCCGGCGTGCTCACGGGCGCGCACGGTCGCGCGGATCTCGAAGCCGCCCCACACACGCACATCCTCGACTCGATCGCGGATCTGCCCGAGATCATTCGCCTCTGAGCCGCGAGGCGCGCCCGGTAACCTCGGCGCCCATGCCGGCAACAGATCTCGATCAGGTCGTCAACCTGTGCAAGCGGCGGGGCTTCGTGTTCCCGTCTGCCGAGATCTACGGCGGATTCCGTTCGACCTACGACTACGGGCCGCTCGGCGCGCTGATGCTGCGCAACGTGAAGGACGCGTGGGTGCGGGCGATGGTGCAGGAGCGCGACGACATCGTGCTGATCGACGCGGCGATCTTGTCGCCTCCGGCGATCTGGGAGGCGAGCGGCCACCTCCAGAACTTCACCGACCCGCTCGTCGATTGCACCGTGTGCAACCGGCGATTCCGGGAGGACCAGCTCGATCAGCGCGACTGCCCACGTGACTTCAAGGTCTGCGAATTCACGTCGGCTCGGGCGTTCAACCTCATGTTCAAGACGCACGCGGGCCCGGTCGAGGAGGACGCTGCGGTCGCGTACCTCCGTCCTGAGACCGCGCAGGGCATGTTCGTGAACTTCGCGAACGTGCTTCAGGCCACGCGCAAGAAGCCGCCGTTCGGCATCGCTCAGGTCGGCAAGTCGTTTCGCAACGAGATCACGCCCGGCAACTTCGTGTTCCGCACGCGTGAGTTCGAGCAGATGGAGCTCGAGTTCTTCGTGCCGCCCGACGAAGCACCGAAGTGGTACGAGTTCTGGTGCGCCGAGCGCGTGCGCTGGTACACCGAGCTCGGCATCCCCGCTGATCTGCTGCGGCTCCGCGCTCACGATCCCGACGAGCTCTCGCACTACTCGGCCGGCACGTCGGACGTGGAGTTCATGTTCCCGTGGGGCTGGGGCGAGCTCGAGGGCATCGCCAACCGGACCGACTTCGATCTCAAGGCCCACGCCGCCGCATCGGGCGAGAAGCTCGAGTACTTCGACC